>JAPXME010000022.1:0-15220 GCA_033809185.1 Clostridiaceae bacterium | reverse complement strand
CCGACTTTATCATAGCAGTCCTTTCTTATGCATAATGTCGGTGTAGGCATTAGAAAAACATTATCTAACATAAAATCAAATAAAACGCCTTCCACAAGATTCATTCTCTTAGAAAAGAGTCTATTCTCATCATATGGATACTCCTCAGTTAGATAATCATCACTCTCCACATCGCAACAGTCTGCATATACCATCCCGAATTGAGGGTTTTCCTCCAGATAGGCAACCTGCTTACTTATTCGATGAGAAAACATTACATCATCAGAAGCAAAAGGAATAATATATTCCCCTTTGGCCAGGCTTAAGCCTAAATTCAGAGTTTTACATATACCTTCATTTTCCTTGCTGATGTGTATGAAGTTGCTGAACCTTTTCTTAAGCCTGTCTTCATAACCAATAATTTTTTCGTTGGTATCGTCTTTCGAGCCATCATTGATTACAATCAATTCTATATTCTGATAGGTCTGGTTAATAATACTGTCAAAACAATTCTCAATATATGGCCCATGGTTATAAGCAGGCATTATCACTGTAACTAGTGGTTCAACCATCATCTGACACTCCTTCTTTATTTGCTATAAATTAGAAGAACTTTTCTTAACTCTCTCCACGTAAATTTTAAGTCTTCTATAGTTATGAATTCTCTAGCCAATAATTCGAAATTATATCCTGCGTCAAGATAATTTGGAAAATATCTTAAAGCTGAACTGAAGTATTCCCTAGCAGCCTGTCTATTTCCCTGTACGAGCAATAATGCTCCGGCATTATTCAAAGCTGCACTGTGATCTTTATTTAGATTTATTGTTTTCAGAAAATAATCCAGAGCTTTTTCAATCTCCCTATTCTTCAGATAATATAAGCCCAGATAAAAATATAAATTATAAAAATCATATCCATGATCTATTAGTTTTTTCAGTTCCAACGAACCCTCATTCCAATGATCTAACCTAAATAAAATAGACACATAATCTATGGTATTGTGTTCAATACTTAATTTTCTTCGATAAATAGCCTTTCTGATATATTCCAGCCCGTATTGTCTTAACACATCTCTCTCGCCTTGTAACATTTTGGCGACTTTAGAAGATAAATTATTGCCATGCCTCCTTAACTTAATCAGCGGCTCGTCCACATAAGCAAAATCCGTTATTCCCGCTAATCTCAGCCACAAATCCCAGTCTTCTGAGTACCTTATATTTTCATTAAAACCTTCTAAAGTAGTAAAAACATCCTTTTTTACTAATACCCCTGAGGTTGACAATATATAATTCCTTACAAACTCATATCCTAAGGTCTCTCCAGGTTCAAACTGTATACCTCTGCTGATTTCACTTATCACACAATCATTTTCGTCTATCTGGATATATGCACTGTAGCATAGTTTGTATTGTCCCTTCTCCTCTGTGTTTATTTCCTCAAGCCTGCTACAGTATTTTTCTATCAATTTAGGTTCAGCAAGATCATCAGCATCCATAAATAGAATATAATCACCTAAGGCTTGCTTCGCTCCATAATTTCTGGCATAAGAGGCTCCCTGGTTCTTTTGTAGTTCGGTGATTTTTACCAAACCTTTATATTGCTTTTCTTTTCTCCTTAAAAGATCCAGGGTACCATCTTGGCTTTGATCATCAACCAGGATTACTTCAAGGGGAGAAATAGTTTGTGATACTACACTATCGATTGTTTGGGAAATATATCTTTCAGAATTATAACAGGGGATTACTACTGATACTTTCACAACAGATCTCTCCTTAAAAGAAGTTCTCTTTGTATTTAAAGCCATAGGCTTTCAGCTGTTCGTATATTTCTAAATAAAATTGACTTAAAGCCAGAATATAAAATTCATTTCTATCAATCTCTGATAATTTTTGCGGCGGATATATTAGTTTCCCATCCAATTCCTTTCCTTGCTTACTATTATCCGAATCAATGAAAAACTCAAAGTCAATGTTGTTTTTTGCTATAAATTTTCTGTAACCCTGACCGGTACCCCATAAAATAATCTTTTTATTGTCTATATTATTTTTGATCCTTTCAAGATTGGTAATCCCAATAGTTTTTTCTAATAGTGTCAATAGTCTTTCTTTCTCATCCCTGGTTAACAAATCACTATTTTCATACTTTACGATCATGCTTTTTAAGGCCGGTTTAATTATGAAACTTTTTTTACCACTATTTTCCCCATGTAACCTGTGCAATACTAAAGGCTCTTCAATGCAACCGATTCTAAAATACTTGGATATACGCAAGAACATATCCGGATCCTCAGCTAAAAGATTTTCATCATACGGCCCTACCTTGTCATAGCAAGTCTTCCTGATACATACCGTCGGAGCCGGCATTGAAAAAACATTATCTATCATGAAGTCAAATAAATCACCTTTGGCAAAACCCATTCTCCTTGCTAACCGCATTTCTTCGTTATGATAATTGCCAAATTCGGTTAAGTATTCCTTACTTTCCACATTGTAACCATCAGTATAAACCATGCCGTACTGGCTATTCTCCTCCAGAAAGGCAACCTGCTTACTTATTCTTTGAGAAAACATCACATCATCAGATGCAAAGGGGATAATATATTTCCCTTGGGCCAGGCTTAAGCCTAAATTCAAGGTTTTGCAGACCCCTTCATTTTCCTTGCTGATGTGTATGAAGTTACTGAACCTTTTCTTAAGCTTGTCTTCATAACCAATAATTTTTTCGTTGGTATCGTCTTTCGAGCCATCATTGATTACAATCAATTCTATATTCTGATAGGTCTGGTTAATAATACTGTCAAAACAATTTTCAATATATGGTCCATGGTTATATGCTGGTATTATCACTGAAACTAATGGGTCACTCATTTCCCTACTCTCCTTGTTGAATAATACTAATTTTTAATATTTATAGCTAATAGTAATTCTCAATGTAGTCATATTTATAGGATTCTAGTTGTCCATATATCTCTTTAAAAAACTGGCTCAAAATAAGAACATAATAATTGTTTTTATCAATCTCCAATAGTATTTGTGGCGGATAAATATGCTTGCCATCCAATTCCTTTCCGTGTTTACTTTTATCCGAATCAATAAAAAATTCAAAATCAATATTATTTTTCTCTCTAAATTTCCTATAGGCCTGACCAGTACCCCATAAAACAACTTTTTTATTATCTGTCCTATTTCTTATTCTTTCAACATTAGTAATCCCTATAAGTTTCTCTAGCAGCAATATGAATCTTTCTTTTTCAATTTCATTCAATAAATCACTTTTTTCATATTTTTTGATCATGCTTTCTATGAACGGCTTAATTATGGAGAAATTCTTTCCATTATTTTCCCCATGTATCCGGTGTAAAACTAAAGGTTCCTTTATACAGCCTATCTGAAAGTATTTAGAGATCCTGATGAACATATCCGGATCTTCACATAGCAGGTTTTCATCATAGAATCCCACTTTATTAAAGCATTCTCTTTTAATACAAACTGTTGGAGTTGGCATTTTAAAAACATTATCTAACATAAAATTTAAAAGATTACCTTCTACAAAATCCATTTTTATAGAGAACATCATATCCTTATCATATTTCTCGTTCTCGACAAGATAATCCTTACTCTCTACATCATAACCATCAGTATAGACCATGCCGTACTGACTATTCTCCTCCAGATAGGCAACCTGCTTTCTTATCCTCTGCGAATACATCACATCATCAGAAGCAAAAGGAATAATATATTTTCCTTTGGCCAAACTTAAGCCCAAATTCAAGGTTTTGCAGATCCCTTCATTTTCCTTGCTGATGTGTATGAAGTTACTAAACCTTTTCTTAAGCTTGTCTTCATTGCCAATAATTTTTTCGTTGGTATCATCCTTCGAGCCATCATTGATTACAATCAATTCTATATTTTGATAAGTTTGGTTGATGATACTATCTAAGCAATTTTCTACATACATAGCATGGTTATATGCTGGTATTATTACTGTAACTAACGGTTCGTTCATGCTCTTCCTCTCCCTTACAAATTTTCACATTTCTACTAATTTCCGAGCCACCACTAAGGCTCCGTCCCCGCTGATCAAGCTGTAAGGTGGTTTCTCCCGCTTAACCTCACTGGTCCTTAGTTCAGCTATCAACTGTCCTAAAGCGGCATAATCAAGTTCCGGATATTTACCTAGATAGGGTATCCCCATTTTCCGCAAGCTTTGACATAATAAATTCTGGTTGTCTGCCAAACTATAGATAATGAGTTTAGTACCCAAGTTTAAGGTCTCATAGACTGTACTTCCGCCTGCTGTAACCACAATTTCAGCCCTGCTGATATATTCCTTAAGACTCGCAGGCTTATAAATAAACTTCATATCCCTGTTCTTAAGTTCTTCGAGCTGACTAATATACTCCTCGCTATAGCCTGGGCCTATAATCAAAGTAAGTCTTTCCTCAATATTTTTAAGAGTCTCAAGCAGCTTAAGGGCAATGCCCTGCTCATCAGAACCACCTGTCGTTACCAATACTCCTTCTTTTTCAAACTCCTGATCGTCTCCGGGCGTCCAATACTCTTCTTTCATAATTAGATATTTACTGCCTAAGAGCTGGAGCTGCCCTTCCCGTTTTCGGTATCTCAGGCTTGGGGCATGAATATTTCCGTTATAGAGAATATCAGGAATGGTAGAATTGTAAAGATCATTATTGTCATCTATCAACATCAGTTTTGTATGTTTCTTAACTTCCCGTAAGTACTCATCATTTCCCAAATATGAATCAAAGACAAATAAGTCCAGGTCCCAGTCTGATATTAACGTCAGATCTTCCTCTAACCCCTCAGCTACCTGATAAGCAAAAGGGGTTCTCTCTATTAAATCTACTAATTCCTCATTAATAAGAAAAGTTATCTCCAGATCTCCTTGCACCATCATCAAGGCCTTAGCTAAGGATAAACATCTATAAAAATGTCCATATCCTATCCTTTTTCCACCTAGGGTTCTAATAATAATCCTCTTCATTCCACCAGACTCCAGTCCAGTGGGGTTCCTCTGGCAATATCTTTTCTGGCTTTTTTGCCGATTATGTCCTTAAAATACTTTGTTGGCAAGCCGAAGGCAGGCCTAATGCTTTTCAGATTTTCCTCTGTGAATGTCTCCCCTTTTTTCATGCCCTTGACAACAAATAAGGATCTGGAGTGCTCTCTGCTTCGCCTTTGCTGGGGAGTCAAATCATAATTAACCGTACCCAAAGCCTTTTCCAGATTTCTGATCTCCTGGATCATAGTCTTGAATTCAGCAATTTCCATGGAAAAGGCAGCATCTGGACCACCAATACTTCGATCTAAGATCACATGTTTTTCGACCAGAACAGCACCTAAGGCAACTGCTCCAAGGGCAACAGTACTGCCCAAGGAATGATCAGAAAGTCCGACCTTTACACCAAAGGTCTCCCTCATATTGGGTATTGTCAGAAGATTTATATCCTCATAGGGTGTCGGATAGGCACTGGTGCACTTTAAAAGAATAATATCATAATTTCCCGCCGCACGACAAATATCCACCGCTTCCTTGATTTCTCCTATGGTAGCAATCCCAGTAGAGATAATCATTGGTTTACCTTTGGACGCTACATATTCCAGTAAAGGAAGATCATTAATTTCGAAGGAGGCGATCTTGTAAATCGGATTCTCTAACTCCTCAAGGAAATCCACCGATGTCTTGTCAAAGGGCGTAGAAAAAACCGTAAGACCAAGCTCCCTGGCATATTCAAACAACTCCCGTTGCCACTCCCAAGGGGTATAGGCCTCTTGATAAAGCTTATATAATGTTGTTCCGTCCCAGATCGTTTGTTGCTTAATCTGAAAATACTCGTTATCACAGTCCAAGGTAATTGTATCCGGAGTATAGGTCTGGAGTTTCACCGCATCAGCACCAGCTTCTTTAATTGCTTTGATGGTATCTTTGGCCGTTTGCAGCTTATGTCCGTGGTTGGCTGATAATTCGGCCACAATAAAAACTCCTTTATCAGTACCTGTATTCACTGTCCTCACCACCCCTTGGTTTGTTTAATAACAGATTTCTGTTTATTTCTGTTCCTCCAGGCTTTTCAGTATCCTTTCCACTTCAGTTAATGAAAAGATAGTAAAATCAGCTTCATATTCTTTTTCTAAGATAGTTTTCATATGCTCCCCAATTTCTCTTCTAATCCTAACTGTATAGATCCCTAGTTTTTTTGCAGTTACAAAATCCTTATGGGGATTGTCTCCTATATAAACAAATTCATCAGGCCTGCCGCCAAAATGGCGGATCATTTCCTTATACGGCTCAGCGCTTGGCTTTCGGCACTCTATACCGCAGTCATCGGTGACAATGATTTTAGTAAAGTATTTCTCTATCCCCAAGGCACAAATTTTATTCCGCTGAACCTGACTGTCTCCGTCAGTGATAATCCCTAACCCATAGTTCCCCACTAATTTTTCTAATAAGTTCCGGGCATCTTCATACAGACTAAGTATAGGCTCCGTACCCCTGTATATACTCACTAAGTTCGCAATATTTTCATTGATTCCATATTTAGCACAGACTTTATCAAATAAATTCCGCCTGCTCCTGCTGCGAAAAATCTCGACCATATCTTCGTAGATTTCACAAGAACAAAGATTGTACTTTTCCCCCAGATAATCGGCAACTTGCTTATAACCACAATAGACAAACTGGCTTTCATCATATAAGGTATCGTCTAGATCGAAAATTACATTTTTTATCATATATTCTCCTTCAGCACTCCATCTTTAACATATACCGCATCGTCAAATCTCAGCATGGTTAACTCCTCGAAATCGCCAATAAGAGGGTTGATTTTTTCCCCTGCGGCCATATCAGCCAATAACTCTCCGTAATTAACTCCGGCGGCAAAAGTTAAAGGAACTCCTCCTCCAAAACGTGGATTGATCTCGATAAATTTAATCTTGTTACCATTGGCAATACACTGTATATTAATCGGGCCAATTATCCTATGCCCATGATCCAACATTTTTGTTTTATTTATTAAATCCAGTACTTTATTAATTATTGCAAAATCCCTGACAGTTTTACTCTTGGAGACCTCACCGTCTCTTATTTCTATCCTTCTTCTTGGCACTATGGAAATAGCCGTACCCTCAAAATCACACAAGACATCAACTGTAAATTCAGTCCCTTCGATAAACTCCTGTGCAATATAATCGCCAGGGCTCAATCCTAAGTTCTCCAACTCCTGAAAATCTTCGGCATGACATATCCCTTTACTACCCATCCCAAACCGCGGCTTAAGAATTAGTGGATATTTTATTCCCAAAGCTGGATTTTTTAAAAGCTCCTCCATTAATACAGTCTGGGGAATATCCAGCCCCATATCCTGAAAATATTTATAGGTCTGCCACTTATCATTACAAAGCTCCAAGAAACTCTTTTTACTTAAAATGAGCTTTGCTCCCAGTCCTTCAAACTCTTCCCTATGTTGATCTAATTTTAGGAATTCCTTCTCCCATAAAGGAATTAATAGATCCACCCTTTCTTTCAGGCAGATCCGTAAGAGGGCATCGATATAACCCTTCTCATCACACTTCGGAACTTGATAAAAAGTATTTACAAAGTATTGAGCCGGAGCCAATTTCCCAGCATCCACTCCAACCACAATATTATTTTTGCGCAGATGCTTGATTAATTGCACTCTCTTACCAATTGCCGTCAAGAGAATTTTCTTCACACTATCCTCTACCTTCTAAAATAAGTGATGACCTTCCTTACTCCCTCAATGACATCCTCCACATCCTTATCACTCATAGCCGGAAATAAGGGTATAGTTAACAATGCTTGATACAGTTCCTCAGCCTTAGGACAAAGTCCCTTTTTATAACCCAGCCGCTCATAATGAGGATGCCAATAGACAGGTAGATAATGCACATTAACCCCAATATTTTCCGCCAATAGGGCATTGTAAATCTCTTTTCTGTCATCTTTAAGCCTAGGTAAGTCTAACTTCAAGACATAAATGTGTTTGACAGTATCTGAATATTCCTCGTTTTTTTGCAAAATGATGCCTTCTAAGTTACAAAAAGCCTCGTTATATCTATTGAATATTTCCTTGCGCCTTTTTGTGAACCAGGGTAGCTTTTCTAACTGACTTATACCCAAGGCTGCCTGAAAATCAGTCAAACGATAATTGAAACCTAAATCCTGTTGTTCATAATACCAGCCGCCTGCACTCTGTCGTTCTAGCTGGCTTTCTTCCCTTGTAACACAATGAGTCCTGAACTTTAGCAGCTTTCTATAGTAGTCAGAATTATTGGTAGTAATAATTCCACCCTCTCCGGTGGTGATAATCTTCACCGGATGAAAGCTGAACATTGTCATATCAGCTAAACCGCCAACCGGCACTCCCTTGTATTTGGTACCTAACGAGTGGGCTCCGTCCTCAATTATTACTATATCCGTACCCTCAGTTAAAGCCCTTATAGAATCAAGATCTACGGCCTGCCCCGTATAATCTACAGGAATAATTGCTTTAGTTTTAGAAGTAATCTTTTTCTTGATTTCAGCCACATCAATATTGAAATTATCCGGATTTATATCAGCAAAGACAGGGGTTCCTCCCATATATAAAACACAATTAGCAGATGCGGCATAGGTTATAGGAGTAGTGATTACTTCATCACCTGCTTTAATCCCAGCTGCATAACAAGCACCATGCAGAGCAGCTGTACCACTGGAAAAAGCTACTGCATATCGTGCCCCCACATAATCAGCAATCTTCCTTTCAAACTCATGTACTCTAGGACCTGTAGTCAAAAAATTCGAAATAAGCACTGTGTTAACAGCTTCTAAATCCTGTCCGTCAATATATTGTCTTGCATAAGGTAAGAATCTGTCTCTAACAGGCTGCCCTCCATATAATGCAGGTTTCATTTAGTACTCCTCCCTAGCATACCTTCAATCTCCGCCTCATTTGCAACTAATCTAACTCCTTAAGTCTTTGTTGCAACTCTTTAACATCCAGCCAATCACAATTAGTATCCGAGGAATACTCAAAGCCTTCCTGTACAGGCCGACCACCGTTAGTAAAGAATTTATCCGAATTCCACCAATCAAAATGAGGATAGATTATGTAATGGTTTGCATATTCGTAAGTCATTCTAGCCTCGTCCTTGGGAATCATTACTTCATGGAGCTTTTCACCTTCACGGATACCTATTTCCTTTAGTTTGCACTGGGACAACATAGCTTTAGCTAAGTCAACTATCTTAAAAGAAGGGATTTTAGAAATGTAGGTCTCTCCACCTTTAGATTCTTGAAGAGCCTTAAAGACTAACTCTCCTCCCTGCTCCAAGGTAATCCAGAATCTAGTCATTCTAAAATCAGTGATCGGTAATTCCTGTTCACCCTTTTGGATTAACTCCCGAAAGAAGGGAATAACCGAGCCTCTACTTCCTGCCACGTTACCATATCTCACTACAGAGAAAACCGTTCCCTTGCCACCTGAATAGGCATTAGCCGAGATAAACAACTTATCTGAAACTAACTTAGTTCCCCCATATAGATTAATCGGATTTACCGCCTTATCAGTAGATAAAGCTACCACCTTTTTTACTCCGCAATCCAAAGCAGCATCAATAACATTTTGAGCCCCATGAATATTCGTTTTAATCGCCTCAAAAGGATTATATTCACATGCAGGAACTTGTTTTAAAGCCGCTGCATGGATTACATAATCAACACCCTTGAAGGCCCGGTAAAGCCTATCTTTATCCCTGACATCGCCAATAAAAAACCGTAATTTCCTTTGTTCTTCAGCAGACAATGTTGTAGAGAAATATTTCTTAAGCATATCCTGCTTGAATTCATCTCTGGAATAGACGATAACCCTAGCCGGATTATATCTTTGAAAAACCATTTCAATAAATTTTTTGCCAAAGGAACCTGTTCCACCTGTAACTAGAATCGACTTATTATTCAGCATCCCTTTCCTCACTCCCCTGGCAAAATTCCCTTATAGCATCATTCAATCCGCTATAAAACTCCTTCATCATCTGCATATCCTGCTGACATTCAAGATAAAAAGCTGCAAAACTACTTACAATACGCTGTCCTTTTTCTTGAGGATTCTTGATCTCATTTATAACATCGATATTGTCGGCTAGAATCTTATAACTCACCCTATTCATTGGTAGAATAAAGGTTTTATAAAAACGATTACGTTCTATCCTTCTTAATTCTCGATCCAACTTGGGGTAGAGCTTTTCTGCTTGAAGATAATTCTTGTTATTTAAGGCCATACTAATCCTCTCCAGTACCTTTCTATAATCCTTAATTATCTCTACAGCCTCTTCATATGATTTATCCATACTTTTGGCTTGAGCTGCCAAGTGTTCCGGAGCATAATTAGTCTTATTCCCCTCTAACCAATTATCGACGACTACTCTTTCGCCTAAGCTTTGGCCGATCAGGGTTTTTAGTTCTACAAACTCTGCCCCCTTAATGGCTGCCCCGCCTTTGGTAGTATTGATAACCATTCCTGCCGGCAGTTGTGCAATAACCTGTTCTAATTGACGGCGCATCAAATCATAGACAGTATCAGTCAGAATCTTCCCGCCGTAAACGTCTTCAACCCAGAAAGCTCCCTCTGCTCTTTTTCCTGATAACTCCCGATCATAAGGTATGCCTGCAGCATAGCGCAACTTATCAATAAATCCTAGGTTTTGTCCCACTAATATGATTCGGCTGAAACCTAGAATATAAAGCAGTTGCAAGGTCGCAATAGCAACTGTTGGGGCATCATATACAATGTTAATGGACTGATCATCACTGTTTTTGAGGTAAAAACTAGCCACCGTATCTTGACTAGTTACCATATGATACATTTTTCCCGGATAGTCCAGCAATGTCTCATAACCTACTGTAGAACCGAAGAACAAGGGGATATCCTTTATCCCCTTTTCTTTGATAATTTTGATTACTTCCTGATTATGAACTCCCGGATCAATAGAACAAGTTGCATCCGGATAAATCCCATGATGAACAAGGGTATTAATAGCTGAGCCCACAGTAAAGATATAAGCCAAACCCTGTTCCTTGATATATCTTAAGTTTTCAATCTCTTCATTTAGGGAGGGACCTGCCGCCACTAAAATAGCAGTCTTACCTTTAAATTCACCCTTCTTCTCCAGAATAATATTTGGCGTATTCAATACAGCAGAAAAGTTATTAATGGAATTAATGATCCATCTTTTTTGAAAGAAATAATTAGTATGTAAGTCGCTTCTAGTCGCCCTGATCGCTGCAGAGAATTTCTTCATAAAATCAGCATATTCCTCGGCAAAAGCATTTTGATATACAGGCAGTTCAATAATGACAATCTTCTTCGTGATCTTCTGCAGAAGCCGTCTCAAGAAATTATCTGCCACTTCAACCTGATATTGACATTCCAGCATTTCCAGATTACGCAGAGGTAACTTTTCTAAGTTTAATTGCTGCAAAAGTAAGCTGAAGACTAACGGCGATGGCTCATACAACGAAAAGCTTGTCCGAGGATATTTATTGACAAATTCTTCGATATGGTAGCCTAAACCTAAACCGTAGAAGATCACATGGGAGTCCTCGGTGATCTTTTCTTTTTCAGCAACCTTATTGATAATCGCTGCCGCTTCCCGCCTGGGGTCATATCTGCTGTGCAGATAAAGGTCTTGTCCATTCCGGGTAATTTTTATGGTTTTATCCTGACTCTTCGTATCTTCCAAACTAATACCCTGATTATCAGCCTTGCCATTTAACTGACTAATGGCCTTATATAATTCAGGATTATGCTTTTTTAAGAAGACAATATTATCTACTAACATTGTTTATCCACCACTGTTGTTACCAGAGATTGCAGTTTTTCCTGCATCGCTGTATATGTCGGAGTTAACTCATATAGGAGCAGATCTGCTAGCAGAACATTGTCCCTGTTTTCAATAGCCATCCCCAACTCTGGAATAACATTATTTAATTGAGCTGCCACTTGGACATATTCATTCCAGCCTTGATGATCCATAAGCAGATTGTTCAAGTTCGGTAGAGAATCTATCTGGGCCATCGTCTTAACGATCCACTGTAAGCCTTCTACTAAATCCGCTAGGCTCATCCAAGCATCGTTATCGGCCTTTTGATAAAAAGCCTCTGCCAATTCAGTGATTAATGGTAAGGCTCTTGCTAAATACTGTTCTGTCGAAACAATTGTATCCTGTACTACCTCACTTAGGGACAGTACCATAACCACAATTTCCTGGATGTCATCAATGTGTTGACTTATATAATCAGCGAAATTATCCTCAATTGTCTCCCCATCAATAATTAGATGGGATAACTGCCAATCTCCTTTGATTAAAGCATCCTCAATACTTTGCAAGACCAGTTCCACGTTCTGACGACTATTCTCAATTTCCCATACTTCCTGCTGTAGTTTAATTTTCATCTCAGACCTCTTTTCTTCGCATATATTACCTTCCTGAGTTTCTTTCTAACATCAAGCGATACTTGATTTCAGCAATAGCCCAATCCTCTTCAGTGTCAATATCTTGAACCTCAAGCTCAGACATAATCATAGGAACGAAAATTTTTTCCGTCTTGTTAGCGGAAAAAAATTTTTTTATATCATAACAATAGAATTGACCACAATCATGATAAAAGGGCTCTAAGTCTTGGGAGCGGCTGTTAAAGTATTCCGGCCACTTATATTCCAATCTTCCATCCTTAATAGTTACAGCTCTTTGTGGTGGGAATGAAAATTTAACCACAGGCATTACCAACGCACATTCCCGTTCCATTAGGAGATCCATGCCTTGCCGCAATTTCTCCGCTGTAACAAAAGGAGCTGTCGGATAGATACAAACCATATAATCAAACTCTTGGCCCCTTTCCTTATAACAAGCCAAGACCTCCCGGAGAACATCCCCAGTGGTGGCATAGTCATCTGCAGTCTGTGGGCTTCTGAAAAAGGGCACTTTTGCTCCAGCTTTCCTAGCAATATTTGCGATTTCTTCGCAATCTGTAGAAACCATCACTTCCGAAAATATACCCGACGCTAAAGCGGCCTCAATGGAGTATTCCAGAATCGGTTTCCCATTAAAGTTCTTGATATTCTTTTTGGGAATGCGTTTACTGCCGCCCCGAGCCGTGATAACTGCTAAATTTCTCATGCTAACTCCTATAAATACTCAATAATTGTTACTTTAAAAAAGACAAACAAAAAACAGGGCCTAACAAGTTACTAGTTTCGACATAAACTTATTTACTCCCTGCTTTAATTTGAAATTATTGCATAATCAGAGTTTAAGCTACAACTAAGAAGCTAAGAGCGCTTTTGTTTCTCTCTGTGAGCCTTAAGTTCCTCGGCCATCTCCTCCAATTTACGCATGCGGTGATTAACCCCGGACTTACCTATGGGTGGATCTAGCATTTCGCCTAACTCTTTGAGGCTTACATCAGGGTTTTCCAATCTTGCGGCTGCCACCATTCGCAAACGCGGCGGCAGTTGAGCCAAACCTATATTTTCCTGGAGATAACGAATATTCTCCAACTGCCGCATAGAAGCATTGATTGTCTTACTCAAATTAGCCGTCTCGCAGTTAACCAAACGATTGACCTGATTGCGCATTTCTTTGACGATACGCGTATTCTCAAAATTAAGCAAAGCCTGATGAGCACCTACCACACTTAAAAAGTTGACAATCTGCTCACTTTCCTTGAGATAGACGATCTGCCAATTTTTGCGGCTACTTATCTTCGCCTGAATCCCAGGGAAACGATTCATCAAGGTCGCTATTTCCTCAGCGTAAAGTTCATCATTAGCGATAATCTCCAGATGATAATTGCCTTCTGGACTATTCACCGAACCAGCCCCTAAAAACACGCCCCGCAAATAACTACGTCTACAACATTGATTTCTGATCAATTCCTTTTTAATTCCAGGCTGAATCTGCCCTGGCTTTTTCAAAATACCTAAGTCTCTCATCACCAGAGGCATATTCTCTGATGAAGGAAAACGCACCACATAATTGTTATTTTTCTTTAAACGCATACTTTTTTTAACTCGTAATTCAGCTTCCAAGCGATAAACTTCCTTAGCCAGCATAATTATCTTCCTAGCCACAGCAGCATTTTCTGTTGTCACCTGTAAACCGAGTTGATGTTTGCTACTGATAGTCAAGGTCCCGTCCATCCGACATAAAGCCGCCAACTCAGCGCGTTGGCAGCATTTTTTATCTGGGTACAAACGGGCTAACTCGTCCTTGGTCTGAGCAGAAAAGGACATAAGCTATACCTCCTTTTCGACCTAAAGTAGATCCTATAATTATCTTACAAATTCCGTGAAATCCTATCTGTGAGAATATAGTAGTCAACTATACCGAAAAATGGTGTAAAGCTAAACTTGTTCAAAGTTAATTTCATGATCTGGCCGGCTAACTTCCGGGGATTATGCCGGATAAAGTCGCCTTCCTCAATAAGGGGAGCCGCTAAAACTCGCACATTCAACTTCTGTAATCGTTCCCGATCAATTTCCACTGCTTCCGCTCCCTCCAGAGCATACTTAGCCTGGAAATATTCGGGGATCTCTTGATCATTAACAATAATATAATCGACCAAATCCTCTGCAGCATGATCATAAATTGCCTGTAAATGGTCTGCTGCCGTATAACCCTTAGTTTCTCCATGCTGAGTCATAACATTACAGACATATATTTTCGCAGCCCGTGAAGCCTGAATTGCCGGAACTATCCCTGGTACCAGTAGATTCGGAATTATGCTGGTATATAAGCTGCCAGGTCCTAAGATGATTGCATCGGCCTCCTCAATGGCATGTAAGGCTTTGGGTAGAGGAACACAGTTATCAGGAATAGTGAAAACCCTTTTTATAGGAATAGTTGTTTGGCCAATCTTAGATTCGCCTCGAATAATCTCCCCGTTGACTAATTCGGCGGCTAAGATTAAATGATCAAGAGTAGACGGTAATACTCGACCCCTGATGGCCAATACCTTGCTTAATTCATTGATGGCCGTTTCAAAACTCCCTGACATGTCGGCTAGAGCTGTAATCAATAGATTGCCAAGGTTATGACCCTGAAGACCTTCACCACCATTAAACCGATATGCAAAAAGTTTTTCCATGATCGGCTCTGTATCAGCCAAAGCCACTAGGCAATCACGCAAATCACCAGGAGGCAAAATGCCAAACTCACCTCTC
>JAPXME010000021.1:0-15240 GCA_033809185.1 Clostridiaceae bacterium | reverse complement strand
TCAGGCGGAGGCTATTCAGGAACTGATTACGGCTAAGACGGAAAAAGGCGTCCAGGCAGCAGCCCGGAATTTGGTGGGAGGAATTTCTGATAAGGTTAAAGAGCTGAGAAAAAAAGTCTTGGAGATCACAGCATATCTGGAAGCCGACATAGATTATCCGGAGGATGATTTTGAGCGCTTAGAACCAGAAGAATTAGAGAACAGACTGTCTGTGATTATAGAGGAGCTTAAAAAAATTCTTTCTAGTTATGAAAATGGCAAGATTATTAGAGATGGTTTAAAAACTGTATTGGCGGGACGACCGAATGTGGGTAAATCCAGCCTTTTAAATGCCTTATTGCAAGAAAAAAGAGCTATTGTGACTGATATACCTGGTACGACTAGAGATGTGATTCAAGAGTATTATAATTTAGGTGGAATTCCTATAGTGCTCCATGACACAGCAGGGCTACGCCAAACTGATGATGAGGTAGAAAAGATAGGTGTGGAGATGACTCGGGAACTAATAAAGGAATCAGATCTCATTCTCTATGTAATTGATAGCACTAGTGATTACGGTAGTGAAGATGAAGCGCATCTAAAGGAACTGCCTGTCGAGAAAACTCTAGTTTTAGTTAATAAGATTGATTTACTGGAGGAGCATGAGAAGTGGCAGCTACCAGAAAGTCTTAAGTCATATACTGTTGTCTTCATATCTGCCAAAGAAGGTCAGGGACTTGATGATCTGACAAGAATAATTAGTCAGATGTTTATAGAACCACAATCGGATAAAGGGGAAGAACCTTTACTTACTAATTTACGACAAAAGGAAGCATTATCTCAGGCCCACAACTCATTACAGAGTGCCGTAAGTGGAATCAGGGCCGGTTTAGATGCTGATTTTATATCCATTGATTTGCGTACAGCTTGGGAGAGTTTAGGCGAGGTAACAGGAGACACTTTAGGTGATGATATAATTGGGCAGATTTTTTCTCAGTTTTGTTTAGGAAAGTAGGGTGACATAACTTGGCTTACGAAGCAGGATCATATGATTGTATAGTAGTTGGTGCCGGCCATGCCGGTTGTGAGGCTGCGCTGGCAACTGCCCGCATGGGCTGTAAGACGGTTATTTTTACTTTGGATATGGATAATATCGCTATGATGCCTTGCAATCCTTCTTTGGGAGGACCGGGAAAAGGGCATTTGATAAGGGAGATTGATGCTCTAGGCGGCGAGATGGGCCGTAATATTGATCAAACTTATTTACAAATAAAGATGCTGAATACAGGTAAAGGCCCAGCTGTTCGTGCATTAAGGGCACAAGCGGACAAAAAGATGTACCAAAGAAGGATGACTAAGGTTTTACAGAATCAGGAAAACCTTACGGTTAGGCAAGCTCTTATTGAGCAACTATTATTAGGAAATGAAGGACAAGTACTAGGAGTAGAAAGCGAGACCGGCGCAATCTATCGGGCACCAGTGGTTATACTCTGCACTGGTACTTATCTGCGAGCCAGGATTATTGTCGGCGAAACTTCTTACGAGGCTGGTCCAAATGGCCATAGGACATCTGTCAACTTATCCAAAAGTATGAGTCAAGCTGGTTTGGAAATGGAAAGGTTTAAAACTGGAACACCAGCCAGAATTGATAGCAGAACTGTTGACTTTAGCCGGATGCAGATACAACCTGGAGATGATGATTGCCAGTATTTCTCCTTTATGACCGAAGAAGGTACAGGCAATAATGTTCCTTGTTATCTTACCTATACAAATGAAGAAACACACAGGATTATCAGGGATAATATGCATCGCTCTCCATTATACAGCGGGGTAATTGAAGGTATAGGGCCTAGGTATTGTCCATCTATTGAGGATAAGGTAGTTCGCTTTAGTGATAAAGATCGGCATCAGATTTTTATTGAGCCGGAAGGATTATCGACTACAGAAATGTATATACTTGGCTTGTCATCTAGTATGCCGGAGGATGTGCAGCAGGCTTTTATCCATACTGTTCAAGGGTTAGAAGAAGCTGTTATGATGAGAACTGGCTATGCCATTGAGTATGATTGCATTAATCCCACTCAGTTAAAACCCTCCTTAGAAGTTAAAGGATACCCCGGTCTCTTTTGCGCTGGGCAGATTAATGGTAGCTCTGGTTATGAAGAAGCAGCAGCTCAAGGCTTGATAGCTGGTATTAATGCTGCCTTGTATCTACGGAATGAGGAACCGTTGGTTTTAAGTAGATCGGAAGCATATATTGGGGTACTTATTGATGATTTAGTAACTAAAGGGACTAAAGAACCTTATCGAATGATGACTTCCAGAGCAGAATATCGTCTCTTATTACGTCAAGACAATGCTGATTTACGCCTGACGGAGAAAGGTTGGCAGGCAGGCTTAGTGACTAAGGAACGCTATGATAAGTTTACGGAGAAGAAAAATCTATTATTCAATGAATTAGAGCGTCTTAAAGATACTACTGTCTCTCCAACGAATGAAAAACTAGCCCAGCTCCTAGCAGAAAAAGGTAGTTCTGGGCTACAGCAAGGGATAAAATTATATGATCTTCTGAAAAGAGCAGAAATATCTTATAAAGATCTGCAGAAGATCGGGTTAGGCTTAGAATTACCGCAAGAGGTATGTGAGCAGATTGATATACAAATTAAATACGAAGGATATATTAAGAAGCAAATGGCCCAAGTAGAGAGATTTGAAAAGTTAGAAGGGAAAAGGCTTCCTCCAGATATTGATTATGATAAGATTCACGGACTATCTTCTGAAGCCCGTCAAAAACTAAATAAGCAGAGGCCTCAATCAGTGGGACAGGCTTCAAGAATCTCTGGAGTTTCCCCAGCGGATATATCAGTTCTTCTGATTTACCTAGAGCAGCAGAGACGTAAGGAGGAACTTAAGGCTTGAACGAACAGCTATTAATTGATCTATGTGGAGAAATAGGCATACATTTGAATAGTCATCAAGTACAGTGTTTTTCTCGTTATTATGAGGAATTACTTATATGGAACAAAAAATTCAATCTCACTGCTATTGAAGACGAGCAAGGAGTAATAGTCAAACATTTTTTAGATTCTCTTCTTGGTAGTCAAGTCTCCGGATGGAACAGTACCGGTAGATTATTGGATCTTGGTAGTGGTGCCGGTTTTCCCGGTGTGCCATTAAAAATTGTTTTTCCTGACTTACAAGTAACTCTAGTTGATTCCTTGCAAAAAAGAGTTCGTTTTCTGGAACATCTGATTGAGTCCCTTAATTTAACGGGCATTACGGCTATCCATAAGCGTGCCGAGGAATTAGGTCAAGATCAAGAGGAAAGAGAGAGCTATGATATTGTAGTATCTAGAGCCGTAGCAAAACTACCAGTTTTATGCGAATTCTGTCTACCTTTGGTGAGAAAAGGCGGTATTTTTCTTGCTTATAAAGGTCCTGAAGCACATCAGGAGTTAGAAAACGCAAGTAAAGCTATAGAAATTCTCGGTGGTGAAAGAAAGGAATTAGTTGAGAAACACCTACCCTTTAACGGAGGACAGAGATTACTGGTAGTTCTCGAAAAGATCCATGACACCCCGTCCAAGTATCCTCGTAAACCTGGAACAGCAGAAAAAAAGCCCCTATAAGCTAGACTAGGAAAATAATGGTAATTTTTTACACAGAAAAGCAGGAATTCAGAATTTGAAGAAGAATAATTGATTTGAGTAAGGCGTAGGTTCTATAAGGTACTAGGGGGATGAATTATGAAGGAATCTCTGTCCAGGATGTTAGGCTTTAGTAATAATCATGAAGAACAACATGAGCAAGTATACGAACTGGAAGTTGCTCAGATTAGAACAAATCCATACCAACCACGCAAGCAATTTGATTCAATACAATTAGATGAATTAGCTAGATCAATTCAAGAACATGGCGTAATCCAACCTATAATAGTTAGGCAAATCGATAATGGTTATGAGTTGGTAGCCGGCGAACGTAGATTACGAGCTTCCCAGAGTATTGGTTTAAAGCACATACCTGCTATTGTCAGATCTTATTCTGATAGGGATATTGCTGAACTAGCATTGATTGAAAATCTTCAACGGGAGAATTTAAATTATTTCGAAGAAGCTGAAGGTTACAAATGCTTGATGCAAGAATTCAATCTTACCCAAGAAGACATTGCTAAAAAGATTGGTAAGAGCCAATCGACAATAGCTAATAAAATTAGGCTCTTGAGACTAGACCCAGAAGTTAAAGAGAATATTCACCCGGAGATAATTACAGAAAGACATGCAAGAGCCTTATTAAAATTACCAACTGTGGAGTTGCAGTTAAAAGTATTGAAGGAAATCTATGAAGGTGAGTTGAACGTTCGGGAGACAGATTTATTAATTGCAGAAGTCTTAGAACGTGAGAATATTGAAGATGAACCCAAGTCATCGGGAAAGAAAGTATTGAGAATCTTTAAGGATATGAGAATATACGTTAACACAATCAAGCAGGCGGTGTCTGCAATTGAAGGTGCGGGCTTAGACGTAAAGATGAAGGAAACTAATCATGATGATTATATTGAATTTGTGATTACCATCCCTAAAGTTAAGAAATGATTACCTGAGAATCATCCAATTGATGCTATATGTATATTAACAAGAGAACAATATGTTTCACGTGAAACAAGAGCCATAAATTCTGGCTCTTGTTTTTATTGTGAATACAACAAGGTTCCCGGGACTCGTCAGTAATCTTTGATTGCGTTGACGGGAGGGTTTCTATTATGAATACAACAAGGGTTCAGGTACCATTAGCATCATTTCTAATTCTTTTATGCAGATTACAAAGCAATTTCACTTATCAATTCTAAATAAGCTACGATTATTGATGGATTAGTGGTACTTTTAACTCAATAATACAAATGTTTCACGTGAAACAAGATGAATAATTGAATAAAACTAGCAATATTATTAACAAGTATATATAATGAAGGAAAGCATGAAATATTTCTAGAATTAAGAACGATAACAAGGAGCTCTTATGCGGGAATGAGGTAAGTAAATGGGTAAAATTATTGCAATTGCAAACCAAAAGGGCGGCGTAGCAAAGACAACTACGGCCATCAACTTAAGTGCGGGCCTGGCAACACTAGGTAAGAAGGTTTTGCTCGTTGATATTGATCCCCAGGGCAATGCTACTAGTGGCTTAGGTATCAGCAATCTAAATGCAGAGCGTTGTATATATGATTGCTTAATTAATGGACTGCCAATAAGTGTTCTTACTCATAAAACTCAAATAGAGAATCTATATGTCGTACCTGCCACTATACAACTTGCAGGCGCCGAAGTTGAGTTGGTTTCTGCTATCTCTAGGGAAATGAAATTAAAAATGGCTCTAGAACCAATCAAAGGAGATTATGATTATATATTTATTGATTGTCCACCTTCTTTAGGTCTTTTAACCTTGAATGCCATGACAGCAGCTGATAGTGTGCTAATCCCTGTGCAATGTGAGTACTATGCTCTAGAAGGACTTAGCCAACTGATGAATACTATTAAGCTAGTCAAAAAGCACTTAAATCCTGAGCTAGAAATCGAGGGTGCAGTATTAACAATGTTTGATGCTCGCACAAATCTATCTATTCAAGTGGTAGATGAAGTTAAGGCGTATTTTAAGGAGAAAGTATTCCGTTCTATCATTCCGCGGAATGTCCGCTTAAGTGAGGCGCCTAGCTATGGGTTGCCGATAATCATATATGATCCGCGCTCAAAAGGTGCGGAACAGTATCAGGAATTGGCAAAGGAGGTACTGGAGCGTGGCTAAAACTGGATTAGGGAAAGGTCTTTCTGCTTTAATACCGATTGCAGATGAGATCAATAATGAGCAGGAAAGTGTAATAGAGATAGAAATTAGTGAAATTAAACCGAACTCCTTTCAGCCTCGCCGTGTTTTTGACCAAGATAAGTTAGATGAATTAGCTCAGTCCATCAAAGAACACGGTGTGGTACAACCGGTTATGGTGCGTCGAATAGCTGAAGGCAGTTATGAGTTGGTCGCAGGCGAGAGAAGGCTAAGAGCCTCTGAACTAGCAGGAAAGAAAACGATCCCTGCAGTAATAAAAGAACTGAACGACGCCCAAATGATGGAGATTGCCTTAGTAGAGAATATCCAACGTGAGAATTTAAGCCCTATAGAAGAAGCTTATGCTTATAAAAGGCTGTTGGAGGAGTTTAAGTTAACCCAAGAACAATTGGCTAAGCGTGTATCAAAGAGTAGATCCTTCATTGCCAACATGGTTAGGCTTTTGAACCTGCCCCATGAAATCATTGAAGATTTGCAGGAAAATCGTTTAACTGTTGGACATGCTCGGCCGTTGCTATCAATCGAAAATGACAGAAAAAAATTAGAAGTAGCCCAAACAATAATCAACAAGAAGCTATCAGTGCGTGAGGCGGAATCTTTAGTTAAGAATGTCTTAGAGAATGAAAAAGAGAAAAAATCAGCACAGTCTAAGAAAAAGGAAAAAGGAAGACGCATTTCACCCGTCTTAAAGGACTTGGAGTCGAGACTGCGTAGTCTTTGTGGAACAAAAGTCAAAATCTTAGACCAAGACGGTAAAGGTAAGATAGAAATTGATTACTATAGTGCTGACGATTTAGACCGAATAAGCGCCTTACTTCTTAGAGGTGAAAAAATCTAAAGCTCATAAAAAGTCAAAATCTCGCCGACTATTCCGGCGGGATTTTTTTCTTACTATATAACAAACAAATATAAAATAATATAAATAATCAGAATTATGGCACTTTGTGAAAAGTATAGCAAACATTCATAAATTGAGATATAATATACTTGCAAAAAAGTAAATATATTCTGTGTTCGAATAACCACCAATTGAAAATATTTGTAAAATTAGCTTTATTAAAAGGACTGAATTCAAAAAAACTCTAGAAACTACTGCTAATATGCACAAAATCAGTTTTTTAGGGTTTTGATTAATTCAACACAAGAAAATTTTTTTGGCCTAGGTTGTGAATTATAGCACAAACCTCATTTTCAATTGGTTTTATATAACAGATTTTATTAATTCTTGGGACTACAATCTATTTAAATAAAGGAGGAGTTGTAATGACTTGCCAATGTCAATGCAGTTCAGAAAAAGATGATAGATTTTGTCTAGTGGACCGTGTTGTTGAGCGGTATGAAGGACAGGAAGGTTCTCTTATTCCGATCCTGCATGAAATTCAGGAGGAGATAGGTTATCTACCTGAAGATGTACAGGCTTATGTGGCAGAGAAAATGAACACAACATTAAGTGAAGTATATGGTGTGGTTAGTTTTTATGCTTTGTTCAATACTGAGCCTAAAGGAAAGTACAAAATCAACGTATGTATGGGAACTGCTTGTTATGTAAAAGGTTCGGGCCAAATTCTGAGCGAATTTGAGAAGGAACTGGGCATTAAAGTAGGCGAGACCACAGAAGATGGACTCTTTACTTTGGAAGGATGCCGCTGCATAGGGGCTTGCGGTTTGGCCCCAGTTTTAACAATTAATGATGATGTTCATGGTCGGTTAGTTCCAGGCTCAGGAGACGTCTCTAACCTTATTAAAAAATATAAGGTAGAGAGCGAATAAGGGGGGGGTAACGGATGCGTAGTATTGAAGATTTAAAGAAAATAAAAGCTGAAATGGAAAAAGACATGTCGATCCGTGAGGAAAGCGGGGAAGCTAAAATAACAGTTCACATGGGGACCTGTGGCATAGCTAATGGTGCTAGAGATGTATTAAATGCTGTTCTGGAAGAATTACACACTCGCAATCTTACTAATATTCATGTTACTCAGACTGGTTGCCCCGGACTTTGCCATAAGGAGCCTCTATTAACAGTCACTATTCCTGGGAAGAACCCGTTTGTATACGGTAAATTGGATACTGAAAAGGTTAAAAAGTTAATTAACCAGCATATAGTTAATGGGCAACCTGTGACGGAATGGCTGGTAAATCTCAGCAAATAAGAACGTAAAGCTAAATAAGGAGGAGAATAGGTATGGAATTCTACAGGTCTCATGTGCTTGTATGTACCGGCACAGGCTGTACCTCTTCAGATAGTAAATTAGTATATGATGAATTAAATAAACAATTGGCCGAAAAAGGTCTCGATAAAGAAATCAAGATTATTGAGACTGGATGCTTTGGTTTTTGTAATCTTGGACCGCTAATGGTTGTATATCCTGAAGGAACTTTTTATTGTCGGATACAGCCAGAAGATGTTGCTGAGATTGTGGAAGAGGATTTTATCAAAGGTCGGAGAGTAGAAAGACTTCTCTATCGCGACATAAATGACGACGCGATAACTCAAGAGTTTGAAGATATCGACTTTTTTAAACACCAAAAAAGAATTGCTTTGGCAAACTGTGGTCATATAAATCCCGAAAAAATCGAAGAATATATTGCTCGCGATGGCTACTTTGCCTTGGCTAAAGCCTTAACAGAAATGACACCAGAAGAAGTTATCGAGGAAATCAAAAAAGCCGGCCTAAGAGGTCGTGGTGGTGGTGGTTTCCCTACTGGCCAAAAATGGTTCTTTGCCAGTCAGTCTAAGAGTGATAAGAAATATGTAGTATGTAATGCTGACGAAGGAGATCCGGGAGCATTTATGGATCGTAGTATCCTGGAGGGAGATCCTCATGCTGTGCTGGAAGCTATGGCTATCGCTGGGTATGCAATAGGAGCGGATCAAGGTTATATTTATGTACGGGCAGAATATCCCATCGCAGTTAATCGGTTAAAAATTGCTATTGAACAGGCTCGTACCATGGGCTTGTTAGGTAAAAATATTTTTGGTACAGGCTTTAATTTCGATATTGATATTCGTTTAGGTGCGGGTGCCTTCGTTTGCGGTGAGGAAACTGCTCTCTTAGCCTCAATTGAAGGAAAAAGAGGAGAACCGCGTCCAAGACCGCCCTATCCAGCAGTATCAGGCTTATGGGGTAAACCAACTATTATTAATAATGTAGAAACTTATGCAAATGTAAACGTGATTATCCGTAATGGTTGGGAATGGTTTACTAAAATCGGTACTGAAAAAAGTAAAGGAACAAAGGTCTTCGCCTTAGCCGGTAATATCAATAATACAGGTCTGATTGAAGTACCCATGGGTACAACTTTAAGAACCATAGTCTATGATATCGGTGGCGGTATTCCTAACGGTAAGAAGTTTAAGGCTGCTCAGACAGGTGGCCCTTCTGGTGGCTGTATTCCGGCTAACTTAATGGATATTGAAATAGATTACGATAATCTGATTTCTATCGGTTCAATGATGGGTTCAGGTGGCCTAATTGTTATGGATGAAGATAACTGTATGGTTGATATCGCTCGTTTCTTCCTGGAGTTTACCCAAGAGGAATCTTGCGGAAAATGTCCGCCCTGCCGAATCGGAACTAAGAGAATGCTAGAAATTCTGGATAAGATAACTGAAGGAAAAGGTACCTTGGAAGACCTTGATAAACTGGAGACTTTGGCTGAAACTATCAAGAACTCTTCCCTCTGTGGGTTAGGTCAGACAGCCCCGAATCCAGTTCTCAGTACCTTAAAATATTTCCGGCATGAATATGAAGCTCATATTGTTGATAAGAAATGTCCAGCTGGTGTTTGCCAGGCTTTACTGGAATACTCAATAATTCCTGAGAAATGTAAGGGTTGTGGGCTATGTGCTCGTAAATGCCCAACAGATGCTATTAGCGGAAAAGTTAAGGAACCATATGTTATTGACGTTGAGAAATGCATTAAGTGCGGGGCCTGCATGGATGCATGTAAATTTGATGCGGTCGTTAAACAATAAGTTAAGATGAAAGGAGAGTGACCGTTCATGGGAATGGTGAATTTAATAATTGACGGTCAAGAAGTGCAGGCTAGAGAAGGCAGCACAGTTCTAGAGGCTGCACAACAGGCCGGGATATATATTCCCACTTTATGTTTTCTAAAGGATATTAATCAAATAGGTGCTTGTCGTGTTTGTCTAGTCGAAATCGAAAAAGCACGTGGTCTACAGCCCTCTTGTGCATATCCAGTTTCTGAGGGTATGGTGGTCAGAATTAATACAGCAAAAGTTAGGGAAGCCCGTAAGGCAGTTGTTGAACTGATTTTGTCTAACCACCCAAAAGATTGCTTGACTTGTGATCGTAATACTAATTGCGAACTGCAAGCACTGGCTAACCAATTGGGCATTAAGGAGATTCGGTTCGAAGGCGCTAATAGTACATTTGAACCCGATCTGACTTCCCCTTCTATCGTAAGAGATCCAGACAAGTGCATCCTCTGTCGCCGCTGTGTGACAGTTTGTAACCAGGTGCAAGAAGTGGGTGTTTTAGGAGTTACAAATAGAGGATTTGATAGTATCGTGGCTCCACCCTTTAAACGCCAATTAGACGAAGTAAATTGCACTTACTGCGGCCAATGTATCAATGTCTGCCCAGTAGGCGCATTAACAGAGAAAGATCAAAAACAAAAGGTCTGGGATGCAATTAACGATCCTCAGAAAACAGTTATCGTACAGACAGCTCCTGCTGTACGTGCGGCCTTAGGAGAAGAGTTTGGCTTACCTGTAGGTACATCGGTGACAAAGAAAATGGTGGCTGCCCTTCGCCGTTTAGGTTTTGATAAGGTATTCGATACAGATTTTACGGCTGATTTAACCATTATGGAGGAAGGTCACGAATTGTTGGCTAGGATTAAAGAAGGCGGTAAGTTACCACTAATTACCTCCTGTAGCCCTGGCTGGGTAAAATACTGTGAGCATACCTTCCCCGAATTATTAGATAACCTTTCCACAGCAAAATCACCGCAGCAGATGTTCGGCACCTTAGCTAAGACATATTATCCTGAGAAGGAAGGATTAAATCCTGCTGATATCTTCTCAGTATCAGTAATGCCATGTACAGCGAAGAAGTTTGAATGCGAACGTCCAGAAATGGATGATAGCGGATATCAAGACGTGGATGCTTCAATAACTACCCGTGAATTAGCAGAAATGATTAAAGAGGCGGGAATAGATTTTCTTGCTTTACCTGATGAAGGATACGATGCTCCGATGGGTATTTCAACGGGAGCAGGACTGATCTTCGGAGCTACTGGTGGTGTGATGGAAGCTGCCTTGAGAACAGTCTATGAAGTAGTTACTGGGGAAACATTAGCAAAACTAGATTTTGTTGAGGTCCGTGGTCTTGAGGGCGTCAAAGAAGCTGCGATAGATCTTCCTCCATTAGGCACTGTTAAGGTTGCAGTAGCCCATGGTTTAGGAAACGCAAAACATTTAATGGAGAAAGTAAGAAGCGGTGAAGCTGATTATCACTTTATTGAGATTATGGCTTGCCCTGGAGGTTGTGTAGGCGGCGGTGGACAACCAATTGTCAGTGGGCCTGAGCGCATGAAACTGAAAGAAGACTATCGTTCTTTAAGGGCTAAGGCAATCTATGAGGAAGATGCTGGAATGCCTATCCGCAAATCTCACGAAAATCCAGCTATCAAAGAATTATATGAAGAATATCTGGGTGAACCTTTAGGAGAAAAAGCTCATAAGCTGTTGCATACACATTATCAGCCTAGAATAAAATATGTAGCCTTAGCGGGAAAAGTAAACCAGAAGTAGCAAGTTCAAAAAACTACTTGTTTAATAATAAAAGGAGACCACACAGGTCTCCTTATTTTTTAATATTGAAATTGAATCACGGTCCCTAGGGATAATAACCCCGCTAACAGCCCTTGGCGATTTTTACAACCAAACATACCAGAAGGTAAAAATTCATTGAATAGAGGGGAATCTGGAAAGAGGTTTTTCTCCCTAAAAAAGCTAGTCAGCTTTGCTCACTAAATGTATAATAGATGAGTATAGAAAGAGAGGTAAAATATATGTTTGGTACCTTAGTAAATGTTGCTGCAATAATCGTAGGAGCATTGATAGGGATTACACTTCGGAAAGGTATTGCGGAGCGTTTTAAATTAACTATCATGCATGGGATTGGTCTGGTGGTTTGCTTAATCGGGGTAAACATGGCCATCAAGACCTCTAATGAGATAATAGTGATTCTTAGCATGGTTGTCGGAGGATTAATCGGGGAAATCTTGGACATTGAAGGTTTTCTTACCAAGCTCGGAAAAAGTTTAAATAACATAGTCAAGGCGGAAGAGGGAGATTTTATTAAGGCCTTTGTCAGCTCAAGTCTAGTTTACTGTGTTGGAGCCATGTCGATTATGGGTTCTTTTCAAAGTGGATTAACAGGAGAACATAGTATACTCTTAGCCAAATCAGCCTTAGACGGAATTACAGCTATAGTTTTTTCATCTAGTATGGGTATAGGTGTTATATTTTCTGCACTCCCAGTCTTAATATATCAGGGTCTTCTTACTTTATTAGCTGAAAGCGTACAAGGAATTCTTACAGACCCTGTAGTGCGGGAGATGACAGCTACTGGAGGTTTGTTAATTGTTGCCATAGGAGTTAATATGTTGGGCTTCAATAAATTTAAAGTTGCAAATTTATTGCCGGCGATTTTTGTGGCGATTATTTTCACTCTTTTGGCGGCCAGATTTTTTCCTGCTGCAATCTAGCTATTTGGAAAATGATTTTGCTAAAGTAAAGGAGTTATGATTTGTGAATATTATCCTTGATTGGATTACGAACAATTATTCGTTGACAGCCTTAATTCTTTTGAGGGCTTTTGCTCTCTGTATCATTGTGTTCTTAGTAGTAATAATTCGGTTGAATCGAATGAATAAAAAATATCGTCAGCTTCTCAAAGGTTCAGACGGCCAAAATCTAGAGCAAATATTATTAAGTAATGGCAAAATGTTGGAACAAGTCTTATTTAAACTGAATCTTATCGATGAACGATTGGAAGGCGTTGAGCAGGTAACCGCCAAGAGTATTCAGCACGTAGGGATAGTCAGATTTAACGCTTTTAAGGATATGGGTGGGGATTTGAGCTATGCCGTGGCCTTATTAGATCAGCAAGGTGATGGGGTAGTGCTCAGTAGTATCTTCGGTATGGAAGACGCCCGAACATATGCCAAACCTATTAAAGGAGGAAAATCCTCCTACCAGCTTTCCGAAGAGGAAGAGCAGGCGATCCAACAGGTTGCTAAGGCTATCCGTCGTTAAGAATTGCTTTGCCTTTCTAAGAAGTAGCAGGAATTTCGAAATCGATAACGAATTATATATAGTCGAGACTATCTTTAATAGTCAGAATAATTGTTCAGGTTAAAAAGCTCTGAGAATCAATCGAGGCAGGGTGGAATAATGTTTAACTCAGATAAAAAGTTCTGGTGGAACAGACATACCACAAGAAGGAGAATGGCCAAAAGAAAGAAATCGACACATTTGACAATGATGGTTGTTCCTAATGGTCAATGTGAAAAGATTAAGAATATTTGTATTCCTATTTGGCTACTAAAGACTTCCTTGGTTGTGTTTGTATTATGTATATTAGTGGTAGGCTACTTTATCAGTGGCTTTTTTAATCTACGTTATGTGGCTGGAGAAAATTTAGAATTAAAAAAAATTAATACAGCCCAAGCCAAAGAACTGCGGGAGCTACAAGATATGGCTGGTTCAATGCGTACAAAGCTAGAGGCCTTGGTATCCTTGGATAGAGAAGTACGGGCTAAAGTCGGATTGGAAGAAAAAAGCCCTGAGGTAAAAGTACCTAAAATAGACGGCTCGAGAGCTCAATTCCGCTATCAATTTATAACAATGGGTTTAACGAATAGTAATAATGCTTTAGGCACGAATGCTAATACATTTGAAGATACCGGTACGATATTAGAAGTCCATGATGGAGTAGACCTATTGGCATTGGCCGATAGTCCAAATCTAGAGGTTTTGGCCTCTTCCAAGGAACTATCTCTGTCTGAAGGAGATAATAATCCCTTACTTGAGCTTAGAGAAGCCCTTGCAGAAATGGATGTTTTTATGACACTGCAAGAAGAGAATATTAATCAGCTTAGTGTGGAGGTTGACAAGCAACAAGCAAAATTGGCTGCAACGCCCGATTATTGGCCTTATAATGGGCGCATTACTTCTAATTTTGGCTGGAGAACTAATCCCATCACTAAAAAAGGCAAGGAATTCCACGAAGGAATTGATATAGCTGGGCCTTATGGTTCCGCTATCAGAGCAGCCGGCAATGGAATTGTAACTTTTGCAGGCTATAAAGGGGCTTGGGGTAGGCTGGTCATTGTTTCCCACGGATACGGCTATGTTACCTATTATGCCCACAATTCCTCTATTTTGGTTAAAAAAGGAGACCAGGTCGAGAAAGGACAGATTATTTCCAGATTAGGTAATACAGGTCGTAGTACAGGGGCTCATTTACACTATGGCGTGTCTTATAATGGAAAATGGATTGATCCTCTCACCGTCAGAAAAAAATGACCCTAGGAGTGTGGAAGATGGCTTTTCGTAAAAAGAATAGTGTAATATCAACAAATATAGAAAAGGTAGATACAATAATCGGTAAAGGCACCGTTTTTCAAGGGACAATTAATGCTAATGGAACTGTCAGGATTGAAGGTGAATATAAAGGTGAGATTCGAGCCAAGGGAGACGTTATCATCGGTAATGACGGCAGAGTTGAAGCTACAGTAGAAGCTCGTAATGTTGTTGTTGCAGGACATTTGCGCGGCAACATTCAAGCTCAAGGCAAGGTGGATCTGGCTTCTACTGCCAAGCTATATGGCGATATGCGAGTTAAGAACTTACTCATTGAAGAAGGCGCAATCTTCAAGGGTAATTGTATAATGGATAGAGAAGATCAAGAAAAAATTATTAGTACACTAAAGCAAACTGCTCACTGATGAGAAAATCCAGAGCCTTTTCGGTGTGACCGAAAGGGTTATTTTCTTTATGCCAAATAATATTAATAAAGATATCAGTTGCTAGTGTTGCGGTCTTAATAATTATGCGGAGTTGATTTATGAAAACAATCTGTATTATTAATCCAGTTGCAGGTCAAGGCAAAGCTTTGAAGGTTTGGTCTACAATACAAGAGAAGGTTTTTAGCTTAGGGTTTAAGGTAGATACAGTTTATACAAAATATACTGGCCATGCTACAACCCTCGCTTCTCATGCGGTACAACAGGGGTATGAGTTAGTCCTTGCTGTAGGTGGAGACGGTACAATGCATGAAGTTGTGAATGGCCTGGCATATACAGATACTACATTTGGGGTGATACCGGCTGGGACAGGTAATGACTTTGGTAGAAGTCTTATGTTACCGAAGGATCCTGTGGAAG
>JAPXME010000020.1:8453-15245 GCA_033809185.1 Clostridiaceae bacterium | reverse complement strand
GTTTGTAGGATTGTGGGGAAGCCAAGACAGGAAGACTCTAATTAAAATCATTATGTAATAAACCTTAAATAAAGATTGGACAACATATATTAACCGATACAAAAAACCCACGCTCCTAGTTACATTTCCCCTGCTCTCTTAGAGGCAGCCAGAACCGCCTCCATAACAACACCCCTTAAACCACTTTTTTCTAACTCTAACAAGCCATATATCGTTGTGCCAGCCGGCGAAGTAACCTTGTCTTTTAGCTTAGCCGGATGCTCCTTAGTCTCACTGACCATTTGAGCTGTACCTCTTACAGTCTCCACAGCTAATTCTAAAGCTACATCTCGTGGTAAGCCGGCCAGAACTCCTGCATCACTTAAAGCCTCAATAAAAAGATAAACATAAGCCGGACCGCTTCCAGAAAGACCTGTAACGGCATTAAGTAGCTTCTCAGGTAAAACATTAACGCTACCTACTGCCCGGAATATACTCTGAGCCTTAGCTAAATCTTGATCCGTAGCCTTGCTACCAGCAGCTAATACTGTGGTTCCTGCTCCTACTAAGGCCGGGGTATTAGGCATCACCCGGACAACTCTGCTTCCGGCTGACAAATATTTTTCTATAGTGGCGGTAGAAATACCAGCCATAATCGAGATGACCAAATGTTCCTTGGTGCAATGAGGAGCAATTTCCTCCATAAGCTCAGCTAAATTCTGAGGCTTAACTGCCAACACCAATTCAGCACATTTTTTTACTACACTAAGATTATCTTTGCTGACGTTTATTCCTAGGCTCTGCTGCAAATAATCCAGGCGTTCCCCGGATTTATCACTAACGATTATCTGCTTTGTCTCGTAGCCATGAGCTAATAGACCTTTGATTATCGCTTCAGCCATAGCCCCGCCGCCTATGAAGCCGATAGCAGACAATTTAATACCTCCTCAACTCTTCCTGCTCTAATTTGTTGATCCAGGCAAAAACCTCTTTAGGCTGAGTAAGATTAACATCACCGGAAATATCCACATCACTAGGTACAGCAATTATGATGCCTGTACCAATCTTCTGTAAGGTTCCGCCTAAAGCATACGCTACCCCACCTACAAAATCAACAATTCTGCGGGCTAAGTGCATATCCAAACTTTCCACATTGATAATTACAGTCCGTTTATTCTTCAGGTTGTCTGCGATTTGTTGACAGTCGTCAAAAACCATAGGCTCCAACAATACTACCTTCAAAGAGCCTTTTCCGGTGTTCGGATTATTAAGAGCTACAAGATTAGCCCTATTTTTCTTAGGTTTTACTTCAGGAATCTCCTCTTGAAACCGAATTTCTTCTTCATACTCCATTTCATCAAGATCACCAAAACCCAGCAAATCAATAACTTTATTGAAAACTCCCATAATCTACGCCTCCTTTTTAGTCTTTCGACCTTCTAATATTGTCGTGTTCCAAAAATTCCACTGCCAATCCTTATAATTGTAGCTCCTTCTTCAATGGCTACAGGGAAATCATTACTCATTCCCATGGACAATTCCTGCATTATTACATTCGGCAAATTCAGTTCGGCTATCTTATTACTCAATTCCCGCATTTGACGAAAGATAGGCCGCACTTTTTCCGGTTCGTCTGTCCAGGGAGCTATAGTCATTAGTCCATAAATCTTAATTCTCGATAAATTAGAAATTTCCTTGATTACAGGCAAAACTTCTGGAATTTTAAAGCCCTGTTTGCTATCTTCTTCCGCAATATTTACTTGAAGGAGCACTTTTACTTCAGTAATTCCCCTTTTTTCCGCTTGCCTACTGATTTCTTGAGCTAAAGCCAATCTGTCTAAGGAATGAATGTAGGCCACCTCGCCGATGATATCTTTCACTTTGTTGCGTTGTAATGTGCCTATCATATGCCATTCAATATCTTCCGGTAGTTGGTCTTTTTTATGTATTAACTCCTGGACACGATTTTCACCCATAACTTTTAGACCTTGCCTGTATGCTTCCAATATTATATCTGGTGCAAAATTCTTTGATACTGCAACTAACTTAATCTCGGATAAATCTCGGCCCGCTTTCTGACAAGCAGCCTCAATTTGCTTCCTTATATCTGTTATTCTTGCTACTATCTCAGACATTGTTAAATCAGTTCCTTTATTTCATAATTGGTTCTCAGCGACTTAAGATACGCTGTCCTTCTTTTACTAATTTAGGTGTTGTAATAATCCATTGACCCTCTTCTAGTCCCGAAACTACTAGCTGCTGTTCATCTTGGGCTACAATCGTCACCTCTTGCCAAGAAGCACGACCATTTTTTAAGAGATATACCCCAGTAAGCCCTTCCTTTTCAACCAACATAGTAGGCGAAATAACAATACAAGAAGATCTGTCAATGATTATATTTCCCTTTAGTAAACGATATTTTTCTAAATTATTTACCGTAGATATCCTAATTAGTATGTAAGCTTGGCCCTTTTCTTCATAGCTATCGCTAATCTTCCCGTTTATGGGCTCAGCAGCCAAATCATCAAGTTGTAATTCAACCCATTGTCCGACTGTAATTTGCTCAGAAAGGGTCTGGTTAACTTGGCAAAATAGATAACTGGGGCTTAGATTGTCCACGATTTTAAAAAGCAATTTACCGGCAGTTACTCTTTCGCCTTCATAGGTTATATCCTCTTTGCCCAGCTCAGTTTCTTGTACAGAATGGAATAGATTTGCAAGATCTAAATCTGCCAGAGCTCCAGGGCTACAAATACTCTCTAAGCCATCAACCTGTAAGGAAAAAATTCCGGCTTCTGGTGCTGTTAAAGGAACCCGCGAAGTCGTCTCCAAGCTCGTCCCTTCTGTTTTAGTTAGATAACCAACCACAGCTCCTTTGGGAACCTTTTCCCCTTCCCGAACAGTCAGCTCCAATCTCCCGGGAGACGGTGCACTAACATTATACTCCTGACGCAAAACTAGAAACTCTGTGGCTATAGTTTCTTCGACAGTAGTATTAGTAAGCTGCTGCACATCAACCAATATAGCAGTCAGCATGCTACGCACCACAAAATACATACTCCCTAACAACAAGGCTAAGATAAGAAAAACAAAAATCAGTGCACCACTTCTTTTTCTTTTTCGACGTCGCCTTTCTACTGCCAATGTTCTTCCTCCGTAGTCTTTACCTCTCAACAAATATTCTCTATTAGACTAACATCTCCTGCAAAATTCCAAATAATATCTATCTTAACATCAATACTGCCGCCTGCCTTCCAGCCATTCCCGCCCTATGAGAAAAAAATTCTTCTTGCTGGCAGAAGGTGCAAAGCCCGGCTACAGTAATATTTCCTTCCTTTAGCCCTGCTTCTTTTAATTGCAGGACATTAGCCTCCCAGAGATTTAACTGTCTATGACCTGCCTTACCGGCATAACTCATGAGCTGATTTTCTTTACCGGGAAAGGCTTCCTTGAACTTGGCAATAACCGGTTCATCCACCTCATAGTGACAGGGTCCTACGCTTGGCCCAATTGCCGCTAATAACTGGCTAGGCTCTGTACCATAAGCCTCCTGCATAGCTTTAACTGTTTTAGCGGCAATTCTGGCCACGGTACCCTTCCAACCAGCGTGGCTAATGGCAATGGCCTTCTTAACAGGATCAAGAAATAAAACCGGTACACAATCAGCAAAGAAAGCCATTAAAGCTAAGCCCTTCTCGTTAGTCATTAAAGCATCTGTACCCGGAATAGCACTTACAGAGTCACAGCTACCCTTTCCTCGATGGGCTACATTCACTTTAACAATCTGAGCACCATGTACCTGCTTAGCACTTACCAAATTCTCTGTCTTAATTCCTAATGCTTCTGTAAAGCGCCGACGATTCTCTAAGACATTTTCGGGCTTATCATCAGTCAAGAGACTTAAATTTAGGCTTTCATAGGGCCGGGGGCTAACTCCGCCTTTCCTGCCACTGAAGCCGTTAACAACAAGTCCCGTAGCAGAAAAAGACGGGATCGTGTAATACACTAAATCGTTTGCTGTCTGGCGTAAAAATTTATCCACTGGATTTCCTCCTGTATCATGTGTTGCCATTGCTACTATTTTACCAATTTCCTCTGTAAAAGAAAACTTGAGACTGGCCAGCCAGAAAGCTTGGACCTAAACCCTGTTCATTTAATTTACAAGCTCCATATCCCCACAATAAGAACCTCACCCGTCGACGCCATCGGAGATTGCTGATGGGTAACCGGGAACCTTGTTTTGTTTTATTCATAATAACAAACCGTCTGTGCCTACAAACGGTCTGTTATTATTCTACATTTTATTGAATTTTAGCAACTTCATAGCCCACACCTTCTACTGCTGTTTTAATCATTTCATCTGTTAGATCGTGAGCCAGTTCAATTGTGGCTGTTTTGGCTGTCAGGTCAACCTTGGCTGATTTTACTCCGTCCAGTTCTCTTAAGGCTTCTTCCACATGCCTTACACAATTATGGCAGGTCATGCCTTCAATAAATACGGTTTTAGTCATTGTCCCCATCCTTTCTAATAAAGTTATACAGAGTAGTAATATTAACTTGTCTATTTTACTGCTATGCGACTTTATACTTGTTTGAATTTAGTGTACGGCTTGAATCTCTTAAGCCGTAGAGCATTAGTCACTACCGACACTGAGCTGAAGGCCATAGCTCCAGCTGCAATCATCGGGTTAAGCAGGGGCCCTCCAAATATATAGAGCAAGCCGGCTGCGATGGGTATGCCAGCGGTGTTGTAGGCAAAGGCCCAGAACAAATTTTGCTTGATATTTTTTATGGTCTGCTTGCTTAGCTGTATCGCAGTCGGTACATCCATAAGATCACTTCTCATCAGTACGATATCCGCCGATTCCATTGCTACATCAGTTCCTGAGCCTATGGCAATGCCAATATCGGCCTGAGCCAGAGCAGGAGCATCATTAATACCATCGCCAACCATAGCAACCTTTTTGCCTTCCGTTTGAAGCTTTTTCACCTCATTGGCCTTATCTTGAGGCAATACTTCTGCCAGTACGATATCAATACCTACCTGTCTGGCAATAGCTTCTGCTGTCCTCTTGTTGTCGCCGGTAAGCATGGCTACTTCTATCCCCATATTATGCAATAACTCTATAGCCCTCTTACTGCTAGGCTTAATTACATCAGCTACCGCAATAATCCCGGCCAGTTTATTATCTATGACCACAAACATAGGGGTCTTGCCTTCAGCTGCCAGCCGATCTGATTCCTCTTGTAGTGAAAGCTCTATATTCTTGTCAGCCATAAGCTTTTTATTACCTAGGAGTATATTCTTTCCCTGGATTACTACTTCAATTCCGTGACCTGGTATGGCTGCAAAGTCTTCTGCTGGTAAGAACTCCATATTACTCTCCTTGGCAGCATTGACAATGGCCTCACCCAGGGGATGCTCCGAGCCTTTTTCCGCCGAAGCCGATAGTTGCAAAAGCTCATTTTCACTTACTATATCGGTTGTGATTATATCCGTCACTTGAGGTTTGCCTTCAGTGATAGTTCCTGTCTTATCTAAGACAACCGTCTTAACCTTATGAGCAGTTTCCAGAGCTTCTCCGCCTTTGATCAATACCCCGTGTTCTGCACCTTTTCCTGTCCCGACCATGATAGCCGTTGGAGTTGCCAAACCCAGAGCACATGGGCAAGCGATAACCAGAACCGCTATGAAAATAGTTAAGGAGAAGACAACCGACTGCCCTGAAAGATACCAGGCTATACCGGCTATAATGGCAATGGCCATCACTATGGGCACAAAATAACCTGAGATAATATCTGCCATCTTGGCTATAGGGGCCTTCGTACCCTGAGCATCTTCTACCAGCTTGATAATCTGAGCTAGGGTCGTATCTTTACCTACCTTTGTAGCCTTGAATTTTATGGTACCGTTTTTATTGATACTAGCACCGGTTACCTTGCTACCGATATTTTTCTCCACAGGTATGCTTTCGCCGGTAAGCATAGATTCATCAACTGAGCTTCTTCCTTCAACAACTTCACCGTCTACAGGTATTCTCTCTCCAGGCTTGACAAGAAGAATATCTCCTGTTTCTACTTCCTCAATAGGAATGATCATTTCTTTGCCATCGTGTATGACTGTTGCTGTTTTGGGGGCCAGGCCCATTAATTTTTTAATGGCTTCAGAAGTTTTTCCTTTGGAGACTGCTTCCAGGTATTTGCCCAAGAGAATTAAGGCGATAATAACTCCTGCCGATTCAAAGTATAACTCCATGGCATATTCAGCCTTCCCCTGAACAATCTGGAATATGGCATAGAGCCCATACAGGATGGCCGCACTTGTCCCCACTGCAATCAATGAATCCATATTAGGTTCCAAGTGGAACAGCCTACTAAAACCTACTGTGTAAAACCTGTATCCAGCAATGATTATTGGGATAACTAAGATTAGCTGCCCCAAGGCGAAGTTAAGGGGATATAACTCTGGCCGGATAAATTCCGGAATAGGTAGTCCTAACATATGACCCATGGCAATATAAAACAGCGGTATAGCAAATATTATTGCGATCAGAAACCTGGTCCACAGAGACTTCATTTCCTTTTCTCGGCGATCCCGTTCAAGGTCAACCCGCTCACCTGTTTCAATCTCTAGAGCTTCGTAGCCAGCTTTAGTTATGGCGTCCTTGAGCTGAGAAATCCTCGTACTTGAAGAATCATACACCACCTTGGCTCTTTCAGTAGCGTAGTTGACACTTACTTCTCTTATTCCCGGCAACTTATTTATTGATCTTTCAACTGCTTTAGCACAAGAGGCACAAGTCATACCTGAAA
>JAPXME010000020.1:0-8443 GCA_033809185.1 Clostridiaceae bacterium | reverse complement strand
ACTTCCCGGATGGTATCAGCTATTTCATCCTGAACACCATATCCAGCCTTTTCGACAGCTTCCTTCACCTGCTGAATATCTATCTTATTCTCATCAAATTCTACATTTAGCGTCTCAGTAGCTAAATTCACATTAGCAAAATGTACTCCATCTACTTTGCTTACCTTTCTTTCAACGGCTTTTGCGCATGAGGCACAGGTCATACCTGTTACAGTAAGTGTTGCATTTTTCATTTCTTCACCGCCTTAGTTATGCTTAAATCCTTTATCATAAATCCAGTATCATAGTGATTCTGATCATTTAACGTATTTATCAAGGAGCATCATTATCTCGTCTACTTTTTCCTCTCCAGTACTCTCCCCCATGGCAAATGCGTCCCGTACACAGTGTTTAATATGCTGATCAATAATCTTTAGGTTTGATTTTTTTAGCAAAGCTTGTACTGCAAGAATCTGTTTAGAAATATCGACACAGTACCTATCATCTTCCAGCATCTTAATTATCCCGTCTATTTGCCCTCTGGCGGTTTTCAAAAGATTAAATACTTGTTCTTTGTCATCCTGCTTCATGCCTACACCTCCGTATATCCATCATTACCGCAGCAACAAGCTTATGAATTATAGCATTTCCAGTTAAGAGCCAAATAAGAGCTATAATTACTCATATCCCCCCACCGGGTGGGGTGGGGTTAATTTTATTGTACTCTATTATTCCTATCTGTCAAGTAGGATTTAAGAAAACTAAAAAACCGCCTGGACAGGCGGTTTCTCCCTTCTTAGGGTTGAGGTGGAGGACATTGGGCACATCTACCTGGCTCCAAATCAGTCTCCTCGCAATAATCAGGACATTGAGGTTCTTTCTCAAAAGGTACACATTCACCAGGCAGCGCCGGGAAGGGTAACTCAATACATTCTTCCCGACAAGTAGGAATACAAACAATAGAACGGCCGGATTCTAAGACAAAAAATTCTTTTTCTACTGTAACCTCTATGGCAAAAGGCGGGAAGGTACTGGGGAAACCGGCCGGACGCGGCACCAAGACTGCTCTGATACAATCTAGATTGATTCTGCGGATACAGAGATCTAAGCTTTCAGGTTGACAAAGTATGCAACCACCATCAATTAATTGAACAGGTACAGACAACTCTCTTTCAAAGACATTGCTGGCCATTCCTACTTCCAGTACATTTGAACAGGGATCAACAAATTCGTACCAGACTCTGACGCGATAACGAACAGTGAAGATAACACAGTCTCCTACTCTCCTAGGAGGAACTACACCATTTGGACAAGGCTCATCACCTACCCCTAGAATAGCAAAGTTGCTTACTACGCAGTTAATAGGGCAAGCATCGGGTGGTACAGGAGCTCCGTTCTCAGATTCAAAGAGATAGTGAATATCATGGAAGCATTTTGTTCCGCTGGCACATACTTTTTCTAAAATCAGCGGAGTACAATTAAAAAACCCTTTACCTTTACACGGATCCGTTATTATGCCGGTTAAGTCTACTCCTTGCACAACAATAACCTCCTTAAACTCTCAATTTCTATCCTATATTATGAGAGAGGTAGATCTCAGGTATCTTGGCTACAAAAATAGTACCAGCATAAAAAAATACACCACCTTGAGCAAGGTTGTGCATTTTTTTTGCTATTAGGGTTGAGGGGGAGGGCACTGAGCGCAGCGGCCGGGATTCAAGTCTGTTTCTTGGCAGAAGCTTTCGCAAGTCGGCGGCATCTCGAATGGTACACATTCACCCGGTAATACTGGAGGAGGAATTACAATACATTCTTCTTCACAAGTAGGCAGGCAGACAATAGAGCGACCGGATTCTAAAGCGAAGAATTCTTTTTCAATAGTAACTTCAATAGCAAAAGGCGGGAAAGATGGCGGGAAGCCTGCAGGACGAGGAACTAAAGCTGCACGAATGCAATCAAAAGTAATTCTTCTGATACAAATATCGGTAGCTTCAGGCTCACACAATACACAGCCACCATCAAAATCCTCAACAGGAACAGCCAGTTCACGTACAAATACTCCCACAGCCTGGCCTACATCGATTGTACCTGATGGATCGGTGAATTCAAAGAATACACGAACCCGATATTGAACGGTGAAGACAATACAATTGCCGACTCTCCTTGGAGGGAAGCCGCCCGGTGGTACAGGTACGTCTACACCAATAATTGCGAAATTATTGGCTATACAATTGAGAGGACAAGCATCTGCTGGAATAGGATCACCGGTATCAGTTTCAAATAAATAATGGATGTCATGAAAGCATTTGGTACCGGATGCACATACTTTCTCCAAAATAATAGGTGTACAAACTGTTTCTTGTCTGGTTAGTTTTTGCAAAATTAAACCCTCCTTATGTTTCTTGAACAACAATTTAGTTGTCTACCCTATCTTATGTCCGAGCTCATACAGTTGTTACTTAAGTATGTCTTTTTTTAGAGGCTCTTTTATCTCCTTTAAGGCATATAATGTACTGCATTACACCTAAGGAGGTTCCGCTTTGAAAGTAGCTATTCTTACCATGTTTAACGGTCTAGATCGGACCTATTCTCTGGTTAATGTTGTGGCAGAGCATCTGACTATGCTCCTTACTGCAGGGGTACTTACCAAGCTCTTAGTCTCCCAAGATTGTCCTCTTGAGGCCCGCTGGGGAATATACGCTGATGAGCGTCTAGAATGGATTCCTATCACTAACCGTTACCAGGGTAAAGTAATCAGATGGCATGACTACTCACAACCTACAGGCAAAGTTCACGAGAGCTTTCAGGAGGAAGCCGAGACTGTAGCGGAGGATTTAATTAAACACTTAGCAGATGTAGATGTGTGCATGATGCATGACATTCACTATCAAGGCTGGCATCTCTTACACAATGTAGCTATAAGAATTGCCCAAAAGTCTCTCCCCCATCTCCGCTTTATTGCCTTTACCCATTCAGCCCCAGTAAACAGACCCCTTAAAGTTACACCACCCCTCTCCGCTCGCTATACCCCTATGCCGCGCACCACTTATGTCTACCCAACTTGGGCCGGTATACCCGCCTTAGCTAAGCAATATAATGTTCCTGAAGGTAGATGCCGAGTCGTAAATAACAGCCTGGATTTACTATGCGATTTTAGCCCTGAAACAAAAAAAATTGCCTCTGAAGTAGATATATTAAGCCCGGATATCTTAATTATCTATCCCGGACGCCTTACCCCCGGCAAACAAATGGAAAAAGTTGCAAGCCTAGCCGGGGCAATCAGAAAGAAAACAGAGCTTAGTGCGACAGTAATTTTCTGCGATTTTCCTTCCCTCGATATCGATAGCAAAAAATATAAACAGCTTATTAAACGCTCCGGTTATCAGGCCGGCTTGGAGGAAAGCCAGATCTACTTCACTACAGATTTAGGCTTTCCTAAGGGATTACCTCACCCTGCGGTTATGGAGCTTTTTACCCTTTCCAACCTCTTTATCTGTCCTTCCTACTCAGAGTCCTTCGGTCTTACTGTGCTGGAAGCTGCTAGTCGTGGTAATTTTCTAGTTCTCAATCAAGCAGTACCGGCTTTAGACGAGTTAGGACGTAATCTTAAAGCCTACTTTATGCGCTGGAACGCCAGGAACTTCGGCTTTGATACCAAGGAAAATTATTACCCTTCTGAACAAGCTTACTTAGAGGAAAACGCCGACCGCATAATCACACAGATGAGGGAAAACCCAGTACTGCATAGCAAAACCTTAGTTAGAAAACGTTATAGTCCACACTGGATCTGGGAAAATCAGCTTAAGCCTCTTATTTTTAATGAATAAGAAGCCACTCATCAATGCAATCAAAGATTACTGATGGGTACCGGGAGCCTTATATTCACAATAAATTGAGAAAAGTCTAAGCGGCCAAGAACGGCCGCTTAAGCTATTTCTCCTCCCTTTTCATTCTGTGTAATACTAAGATAGACAATTCTTCTTCATTTAAGTTGTTGTAATTAGTGGCGCTGCTGTAAAGGAAGCCTGGAAATACTGGTCGCCCCTTAGTAGCCCCATATTCATTTTTATTCTTATCCTCATTCTCATCGCCATTATCATTATCGTCATCTTCTTCCTGGCTCTCCTGGTTAAGCTCCTCCGTAATTAAATAATGGTCAGGAAATTCCTTGGTTCTGTAGCCTTCCTCTTCTGTGATTAGTAACTCATGGAGCTTATGACCCTCTTCAATACCCATTTGTTTTATTTGACACAGAGGACAGATTACCTGGGCCAAATCCATCATTCTTAAGCTAGGTGTCTGAGGGACAAAAACCTCTCCACCCTCCATAGTCATAAGAGCTTTGATGAGCCAGGTTACACAATGGTCTATGGTAAACCAAAAGCGAGTAGCATTAATATCCTCTAAGTAAAGACAACCGTTTTCAGCTTGTTTGCGCAATCGGGTTACTAAGCCTTCCGGCCCATTAATCGCTTTGCCATATCGCAGAATCGAGAATTTTGTGTCCTTCCCTGCAGACTCTTTGCCCTTGCCGGCAGCTAGGATCAACTTTTCTACACATAGCTTGGCAGTTCCACTCATATCTATTGGATTACAGGCCTTTTCTGAGCTCAAGACTAAGACCTTTTCTACATTCCTGGCTAAAGCAGCTTGGATAATATTTTCCGTGCCGTTAAGATAATAACGCAAAAGGTCCGCACCATAACTATCTTTTACTGCTGGGTAATCACCTAAACAAAGTAGATAATCAACTCCCCTCATTAGACTCATTAGTTTTCTACGTTGGAGAACTCCCCCAAGGCAATACTTTATTTTTCGGTTATCAGGCAAAAGTCGCTGCATCTCTTCCTGCTTTTCTTTATTCCTGCTGTAAATGATCAGCCTTTTTAGTTCCGGATATCTCTGCAATAATACAAAACAAAGCTTCGTCTCCAACAGATCCCCTTCACCTATAATCATGACACTCTTATTCTTAAACATATCTTTAGTACACATCTCCTCAACCTTTTTTAAGACACTTTATATGATTTATATTACTGGGCTGGGTGATTTTATGTGTCACTAGGATAATAGAAACCACCCATCGACGTAATCAAGGATTGTTGGTAGGTTCAGGGAACCTTATTGTTTTCACAATGAAGATAGGCATTAAAACAGAGCACCTGCAATTAATTGCAAGCGCTCTGTTTCCTTAGGATAACAGTTTAGTCATCAGGACCTAATGGACACTCTCTAACCATTACGCCCTGACCAGTTAAGGTTATCGGATTGGCTCCGCTGTCAAAGACAAGCTGGCTAGCCAAGTCACGGATTTCCAAGGTATAGGTATTATTGGGATCGTTGACTACCAAGGTGAAGAAGACATCCTGCCTGTTACTAGCCGTACCCCAGTCGCCTGTTCCTATGATGGTAGCTTCTGTATTATCTTCATTGCAGTTGATAGATACCAGATCTGGCCCCATAAGATTAAATTGTACTCCATTAATGTCAAGGTTATACTCAACATTGGCATTGAAGTTACAGCCTGGACAAGCGTTAAACCCTAGGCTGGCATCTTCTCCTCTGGCTCCTACCGGAAATGCATCATTAGGTAAGGTACTGGTACCGCCGCCGGTAGCGAAACAATCACAAACGGGTACTTGGGTTGTAGAGCTTGTGGTAGAGGTGGTACTAGTTGTGGTACTAGTGCTGGTCGTACTTGTAGTGCTACTTGTTGTGGAAGTGGTAGAGCTTGTTGTAGAGGTGGTGTCACAATTTTGCGGTGGTGGGCATTGAGCACAATTGCCTGGATTTAGATCTGACTCTTCACAGAAGCAAGGGCATTGAGCCTCTTTTTCGATGGGCACACATTCCCCTGGCAATACTGGAGGCGGAATCTCAATACATTCTTCCACACAGGTTGGAACACAAACAATAGAACGCCCGGATTGTAAGGCAAAGAATTCTTTTTCCACCGTGACTTGAATAGCAAATGGTGGGAAGTCACTGGGGAAACCTGGTGGTCGGGGAACCAAAGCGGCCCGAATACAATCAAAGGTAACGCGTCTGACACAAATCTCTGTATCATTCGGGTCGCATAGGAAACAGCCACCATTAAAGTCTTCTACCGGCACAGCCAGTTCACGATCAAATACTCCTTGAGCTTGACCAACCTCAATATTGCCGGTAAAGGGATCTGTGAATTCAAAGAACACACGCACACGATACTGTACCGTGAACACTATGCAATCTCCGATTCTGCGTGGAGGAAAACCACCTGGAGGTACAGGAGCATTGACACCAATAATAAAAAGGTTATTGGCGATACAATTCAACGGACACGCATCCGCCGGTATGTCCTGGCCGGTTACAGATTCAAAAAGGAAATGAATATCGTGGAAACATTTGGTTCCTGAAGCACAAACCTTTTCGAGAATTAACGGCGTACAAACAAAATTTCCATTAGACTGGCGGGATAGATGATCTGATATTTTCAATAATAACCCTCCTTAAATGATATTAGGCTATCTTATGCCTATCGTATAATATGACAAGCCTTAACAAGTGGTGCATGGCATAAAAAAAAAGCTACTGACATTTGTCAGTAGCTTGGAATTAGGGCGTGATATGGAAACATATTGTAAATCGTGGAAAAAGAATTAGTTGAAAGTTTTCATTCTCGCCTTGAAACAGAAAAAGAAGCCACTAACCCGTAAAGTTAGTAGCTTCTTTTTTAACTGAGCCGACGGACAACAACGCTAGATATACAATTAGCATCATTAGACCGTTTAGAAGTCCTCAGATACAAGGCAGCATGAGCACGCGCAGCGCAGGCGTACTTGTAACGTACGTCAAGCAATCGCGCGCAAATGCAACGCAGTAGATGAGGGCTTATCAACGGTCGTATTAACCGCCGAAGTGTTGCGTATACATCTTCCCATACGGCCCGCCACTCACTACCCCAATACCGATATGAGTGTAGTTAGGGTTGAGAATATTTTTGCGATGACCGCTACTATTCATAAATGCTGTCATAGCACCGCTTACTGTCCTGTTACCAGCCAAGTTTTCCCCAATATAACTATAGTTTGGAGCGTATTGTCTGATTAAAGCAGCAAATCCGCCATATACAGGAGAAGTATGACTGAAATAATTATTCGTAATCATGTCCTGGCTCTTCAAGCGAGCACTCTGAACCATACGCATATCAATCTGCAATGGTTTTAATCCAGCCTTAGCCCTCTCTTGATTCACCATATCGAACATCAGTTGTTCGTCTGCAGTCAATCCAGCGATAGGTGTAGGATCTGGTTTTGGATCCGGTTTTGGATCCGGTTTTGGATCCGGTTTTGGATCCGGTTTTGGATCCGGTTTTGGATCCGGTTTTGGCTCTGGCTTTGGATCCGGCTTTGTAGCTGGTGTATTAGTTAAGCTCTTTAATAGAGCATAAGTCTCGGCATCAACTATCCCAGTAGCCTTTAAACCATTAGCTGATTGGAAAATTGCCACAGCATATCTTGTAGAAGTAGTGTAGTAAGTGCTGGGAGAACCATAGTAATAGCCAAGACTCCTTAACATAGCATTAATCTCAGCTACAGTATTATTGTTATCGCCAGGCTTAGCTACTATATCACCACTAGGAGTAGGATTTGGCTTTGGTTCTGGTTTTGGTTCTGGTTTTGGCTCTGGTTTAGGTTCCGGCTTTGGATTCGGGGTTGGTTCAGGTTCCGGAGTAGGCTCTGGTTCTGGAGAAGGTGATGGGTTCTGTCCATCGCCGTAATATTTAGCTCTTAATAACTCATAAGTAGGCAGATCGACTGTTCCTGTAGCGCTTAAGTCGTTAGCTCTTTGGAACAATGCTACGGCAGCTTTAGTAGATGTGCTGTAAACATCAGATACTGTTCCGTAAAAGAATCCCAAGGACTTTAACATCGAATTGATTTCTCTTACTGTCTTATTAATATCACCCGGTTGGGCAACTAAGGTAGCAGCTTGGGCCGAAGGTACAAGTACATTTAAAGCAAGTAATAACATCATTAGTACAATAACGGTTTTTCGCATCTTCCGGATCATCATCTCTCCCTCTTCCCTAGTATATTTGCTTGTCCCACAAGCATATTCATAGGATAACATGGCCTAAGGGCAAAATCAGCTGGTAAAATGCGCTAATCAGTTCAAGACCCTTTAAAATCAAAAGGTTTGCGCCTCTCAATTTACCGCTTATTAACCGGAATGTAACCTAATTAGTATAAGATTTAAGAAATTATTCTTGGGGAGATGAATAATAAATGCTAGCTGATATTAACGGAATTAAGATGTACTATGAAGAAAAAGGAACCGGCACTCCCCTGGTTTTTGTTCATGGATTAGGGGATAGCGGTGATTGTTGGCGTTTTCAAAGGGAGATTTTCGCTACAGGCTTTCGCACAATAACTATGGATCAAAGAGGGCATAGACGGAGCGAAGATGGTGAAGAGCTAATTAC
>JAPXME010000019.1:0-15254 GCA_033809185.1 Clostridiaceae bacterium | reverse complement strand
GTCCTTCTTCTAACAAAGAGGATTCCCTTTTCTAGATCCTAATATAAACTATGTTCTATTAAGAAATATCCGTTACATTAAGCCAAGCTACTTGGACGCACATATCGTCCATTGCTTTGTTCCCGGTAGCTTTCTTGGCGATATAAAGTAGGTATTTGGCCATCTGCTGAGGATTATCATAGTCTTCTTTTAGTACCTTTTCTAGCCAAGTACCGGGACCTCCGCCACTGTGAACAGCTTCCCAAACTCCATCACTCATCATAATTATGATACTACCTGCTCCTAATACTCTCCGAATGGTATTTACCTCAATATTCTCCAATATTCCCGCCGGGGGAGTAGCCCCCTTCACAATTCTGATACCTTTTAGAGAATATATTAATGAGGGTGAAGCTCCTAACTTAATAAAATCTGTTTGCCCATTAACTTGGTTAATAATAGCTATATCCAACGTAGCAAAGCGTTCCTGCCCTGAACGCAAATACAAGGCTGTATTAACAGTTTTTAAGGCCGTTTCCACCGGGAACCCGGAAAGGAGCATCTTTTCTATAAGCTCAACAGCAGTTTTGCTTTCCGCTAATGCCTCTTCACCTGTGCCCATGCCGTCGCTTAACAAAAGCAAAGTCCTCTGATCAGACATCTCGACAGCAGTACAAATGTCCCCGGATACTTTTTCTCCGTCTTTGGAGCACTGAGCCCTCCCAACCTCAATCTGATAAGCAGGGCTTGGAACTAGATAATAACTGCAGTTCTTGTTCCCGCAGGACATTTTACTGACCTTGTAGGTCTTATCCATTAGCTGAGATACATTAGGTGCCACCATAGACTTGCACCAGTTATTTTCTAGGCAATCCTCTTGGTAAACAATAAACTCCTTCTCACCATCTGCCCGGTTGCAGACCTCTATACTGCTGATGCCCAAGCCTTTTAGTTGCAAATTTTCCTGAAGATATTGAGCAATTTCAGAATCATCATAGATCTCTGTTTTTAATTCTTGGGCAAGATCAAGGACAAGTTGGGACAGTCCACTAAGTTGCTGCCGAATTAAACCAGCGGCATTGTTCAACCTTTTTTCATAAGCTGTCTCCAACTTTATTAACTCTGCTTGGAAATTTACGGTTAGGCTTAACTCCCGTAAGCGTCTACACCTACGCTGCAAATCCTGATTAAAATCCCGCTCACTGATAGTACCCGTTTTCTCTAATTTGGCATAGCCCTCCAACAAAGCCCGATAAGTCTTATAAAAATCCTGCTCCCAGCATACTTTGTTTAAAGCACAGCCTTCACAGACCTGAGTTGCCACCTTATTGATAAGATTAGTCAATTCGTGTTGCTCTTGCACCGCCGCCGAAACCTGAAAAATTCCTACCATTTCTTGAAAGACTTGGCTTATTCTCGACAGTTTTTCAATAGTTTGATCTGACAGATCCCCTTCTTTAGCTTTACTCTGTCGGGGCGTCCGTTGCAAATGTTGGCGGAGCTTAGACAAGGGCAAGATATTAAAAAGCACCACAGCCAAGCCGCTTTCCCAAAAGCTCTGGACTATTATATCTTGTTCCGCAAAAAACAAGGTTAAGAGCAAATTGCCCAACGTAAAACCAATTGTAACGCCGATTTTGCCAAAGCTGTTGAAAATTCCTCCTAATAAACCTGCTATGGCGTAAAAGGCAATAGGTCCCGGACTCAAGGAGCCTTGGATACTAGGAATAAGGCCCACAGCTACTCCTATAGCAGCCCCACCACCTGGTCCCGCAAGCAGGCCTCCACATAAAACCAAACACCGGCATAATATACTCTGCAGACTTAGTTGAAAAATTTTAAACGGAGCCACCCCAGCCAAGCTACCTAAAAGAATTATACCCAGGCTTGTCCTCTCTTCGAAGCTCAAGGTGAGCCCCTGGCTTAACCTGGGTAAGGCTTGGATTCCCGTGTTACAAACCAAAGTTAAAACACCGACAAATAAGCTTTCAAATATTACACTTACCCACAAATAAAAATCGTTCCCACTTAAAAGTAAAGGAATACCGCGGGTCACAAGATGTACCGTCAATACTAGGCACGGTACTAAGAGCCAGCGGCTTTCCTTTTTGGGATAGCGTAACAAGATCAAATATATCAGAGCATAATCCGCCAGATAACTTAATAATTGAAGCCCTCTGACGGAGAGAATCGTTCCTGTCACTACCCCTAGTAACGTGAGCTTTCGCCAACGCGGCTTATTAAGTCCTATCGCAGCCAAAAAACTGATGCCAAAAGGGTACAACTCTCCCATAATTTCAGCCCGGGAAAGTAAAAAGCCTACTAGAGCTGCCCCAATTGCCAACATACTATCCCACAATGTGGCATTTAACCACAACTTATTCTTTCCTTGATCTGTGCTTCTCAAAACTCTTAACATCCGACGACCACCAACTCCTTACAAAAGCACTAGATCTATTATAGCTTATCCTTGTGGTATTTTTTGCCAATATCTGTCCTGTATATGAGTTTTCTCTCGACATATTCTTAGTCAGAAAGATAAAAGCCGTCTTACTATAGCTCTATAAGCCATATAGTTCGCTGCTTCTTACTCCACCGCAAACTTAATAGTCAGAACCTTATGTTGAGCGGATTTATCAGTGCGCGGCTTTTGCTTCTTCTTATTTTGCCATTTAACTCCGGGACGGGGACGAGCAAAGATATTATTTGGCAAACTATCAACCTGCTCTTCAACACTGACCTTCTCCTCCAGTGAAGATTCCGGTAACTCTTCTTGTCTTGAAACTCCTTCTATTAGGTTTAATGTAACTTGGGCCTGCAAGATGACTTTTTGTTCACCAGCCCTCACCAAAGTAATCTTCTCCTGTCTGACATCACTAATAAAGGGCTGTAATTCTAACGGAGCAGGATAATCCACCCTCAGATTATTGGCAAATACCGCCCAAGCCGTTAAGATCCTTTCCCCCCCAGATTCATCGCCGATAAAAAATAATTTAATTTTAGTCCAATAGCTTAATTCTAAGCTAGCTTTTGGGCCCGGCTTAGCTTGGTAAAAGGCCCTTTGCGTTGCACTGCCAACAACATCAGTCAAGTACCGTTCCGGGATGATTAGTGCAACTTCCTCATTCATTATGAATTTCTGATTTTCAAGACTTAATTCAGCCTCTCTACTATGGTCTTCGGCTGATAAACATATAAGAACTTCGCAAAGTAGTGTACTTAAACCAATTTGACTTAAATGAGCAGCTACTATCTTGGGTTCGTCTTGGACCTTACCTCCTAAAAGCCAGGCCTGCCAAGACAACTCAATAGGCCAAACAGAAAATTCCTTCATATCTTCTGCTCCGGGTTCCCAAGTAGGCTCCAGATATAACCGACTGGAGAAAATTGAAGCCACAGATTCCGATGTTTTCTTTTCCTCTGACATTAGCGGGCAGTTAACTGTACTTTTCAACCGTTCTCTGGCTTCCTCTTCATCATAGACAGACTTGGTAACAGGCTTGCTAGGAGACTTGTTTCCACTGCGGTAATAAGCTTTAAGACCAATATTACCTTGATAAAGAAATTTCTCCTTGTCTGTTGATACTAGACGACAACTATTGCTTTCCAGTACCAAGTGCCCTAATTCAATTATCTCTTGCTCAGCTAGCTTAAACTTGCGGCGCATAATTAGCCAAGTTTGCCCCTGGCCTTTCACTACCTGCCAAGGCTGTATTGGCTCCTCCACAAATAGCTCTACCATCTGCAGATTGAATCCCATTTTACTCACCTCCACTTAATAGAGATTCTAATTTATCAAGACAACTATCCCTTAAGTGGATTTCACGAATTAATTCTGTCAGCTTTTCAGTTAATTCCGCAACACTTCTTTCTTGCCGCTGGTATTGACAAGAATATAGCCAAAAACGGGCGGGATACCTAATCAGAGCAAGTAACAGATATTTTTCTGTCATTTGTAGAGGGTTCTGTTCTTCATAAAGCTTAATCAGCCTGTAAGCTAAGTCTGGATCCCAATTATGCAAGCTTAAATAATTACGCAGAAAGGCTGCCAAATCCAAAGGTTTCGGCCCCCAATTCCCCGGAATACTAGGAACGAAGATAGCCTGCCCTTGGTTAATTATTATTTTCTCCGGCAAAAAGTTATCAACTAAATATATGTATTTCCCGGCACAGGTAGTCAGGCAATTAGCCAAAACCATCATTTGAATAGCAACTTGCCCTTGATCATAGACAAAATCAAAATTCTCTAGAAAAAGTTTTTGGAAATCGTCTGCTAATCTTTTTTCAGCCATTTTATGAGAGAATACTAATAAGTCTGTTAGACGGGCCTGGATTTGTAGAGGTAACTGCCATTCTATTTCTTGGTAAGTCTTATTCTCCTCCTCGTACCGAACAGATTGAGCATGGAGCAAAGCTAAAGAAGTTATGGCAGAGACCAAATGCTGTTCATTATGTCCCGAAAAAGGCTCTCCGTCAGGTTGATACCAACCACAATATACAAGTTCTCCTGATTCTATTAATACTTCATGATCTTTTGTTTGTAGCAATTCAGGTACCGCAATAACTCTATTGTCCTTCAAATAATTATGCCAGGCTAACCTTTTCTCCAACCTAGGTAAATCTCCTTGATATTCTTTAAACACTACTTCTCCACTGGTTGTAGAAATCAGCCAAGTATCGTCTTTACGAGTTATTTCGTTTATGGTGAGACCGAAAGCAGCGGTAATTTCAGGTAACGCAACTTCCCCTGTCCTCATCTTATTATCTCTCCCTCCGACTTCCTCTTTCCTATGGTATGTTAGGAGGAGAAAGGACGTGAAAAGAGTACCCTAAGGTACTCTTTCGCCATCAATAATCCTCGTTAGAGGCACCTATAACAGGACATCTCTCTACTGTGCAGATATAACCACACTGAGGACACGGTTTAGTTTTTTCATTATCCCGTGAAAACATTGCGCCACAATCCTGGCATTTAAAAACACTTTCAGCATTATCTGTTCGACTCAAATTCACACCCCCTATTAAAAGGATGAGCTTGTTTAAGCCGGCTTATACCTTGTCGGCTCATACCTCCTGCTTTACCATTTCATCAACTAAAGCCCATAATAAATCCCGATCACTTATTAGCACCGAATTGCTATTAAAGTATTTTACTATAGCCAAGAGAATTTGTAGCCCTGGGATAATTAGATCTTCCCTCCCAGGATAAATTCCTGCTAGCTTTAGTCTTTCAGGAACAGTAAGTGCGGCCAACATCTCATAAATATCCTTAATCCTACTCCCATCTATCCTGTGGCCCTGAACCTTCTCCCGATCATATTCTCTTAGACCTAGGTCCACAGCAGCAAGAGTTGTGCAGGTACCACCAACTCCAACTAGAGTATATGACGGACTATCCTCTTTTGACTTAAAGACCTGCAACGCTTCGGTAACAACTCTGGCTAATTCCTTGTCTGAAAGGGGATTTTCCAACAGTTTTAATGCTCCCAAGGGTATACTCAGCACGGATACTTGTTTCTCTGAATTTAGCCCTATAAATTCTGTACTACCCCCACCAATATCAATGACCAACGGGTTTGATTTTTCCTTAAGATCACTGGTGGCTCCCCAATAACTTAACCAGGCTTCCCTCTCACCGGAGATAATCTGCAAATCCCAATTCAATCTATCTTTAACGGCTTGAACCAGTCGGTTTTGATTCTCTGCACTTCTTACGGCCTGGGTAGCTACTAAGACAAGCTGTTGCACCCGGTATCTTCCGATAATCTCCGCAAATTCTTCTAAGGCAGACAGGGTTCTCTCTATGGCATCCGGCTTCAAAAGCCTTTCTGTACCCATCCCTGCACCTATTCTAGTTGTACGCAGATGCTGCTCCTCAATTTTGATCTCACCTAAAGTATTTACACTAGCCAATAATAATCGACAGGAATTAGTGCCGATATCCATAGCAGCATACATAATAAAACCTCCTAAACAACATAGGTAAAACAACAAAGAAGGACGGTTCTTCTTTGTCATTATGAGGAATAGTCAGAACCGTATTAAGTAATTCCTCACCTAGAAATCTCTAAGTTCGTACCTCAAGAAATAAGTTACCGACATTAGAATAAATAAGCACCCCTTAAATTGGAGTGCTTAAATACTATTTAAGAACAATATTAATAACGGCTAGAACCTCTGCCTCCTCTTTTGGCATCAGTACTCCGTTTAAATTCGGAGAGAATCTCATCACTTTCCCTCATAAATTTAGCCAGCTTATCCTCAAAAGATATCTGGTTTGCCTTGGGTTTGTTATCTCTACGCTGACCTCTAGGAACATAATCAGGGCTGGCTTGCTTAACTGAAAGCCCGATTTTACCTTTAGGATCAATGTTGATAACTTTCACCTTAACCTTGTCTTGTTCTTGCAAATAGTCCTTAACATCCTTCACATAAGCATCTGCCACTTCCGAGATGTGGACTAATCCGGTAACATTACCCGGCAGACTTACAAAAGCGCCAAATGGGGTAATACCGGTAACGACCCCCTCGATTATGTCTCCTACTTCAATCGACATCCGAAAAAAATTCCCTCCATTTATTATAGAAATAACTCTAACTGCTGCCATTATATCGTAATATTTTACTAAGTGTCAATGTGTAATCTCTATCTATTAGTTTATGGTCTTGGAATGTTATGACCTGGAACTGCCGGAATTATGACTGTCTCTCCTTCCCGAACCATTCCCAGATCCTCTCTGGCTTTCTTTTCAATTACTTCCGGATCATTAAGAGACTCTAATTCCTTCTCCAATTCACTATGAAGCTCTGCTAATCTAGCTTGTTCTTGTTCCAAGATAGTCATTTGTCGTTTTAATTGCCAAATATCATAACCATTTTTGGCAAACAAAAACAGCAAATACAACCCCAAGATAGCTGTGATTACTTTCATCCATCTAGGGGTTCTCCGTTTTTTCCGTTTTGGCCTAGCAACAGGAGTGTCGCTATCGACCAAATACAGTTGCCCTTTGGCTGGTTCAATTTTTCTTGCCCTTTCAGCTCTCATAGTTAACATTTCCTTCGCAGATACTAGCTCGTCTGTAATAAACTATCTTCTATGGAAAGTAGAAAATATCCTGCAAGCATTATACTTTCACTAAAAATCTTTAACCATTAGCAATTCTGATCCGGCGGTGGTTTTCTGCCCCAATGCCTAATAGGTAAGGTGAATATCAATAATATTCTATGTCCTCCATAAAAGAATGACAATATCATAAATTTCAAAAAGCGAAAGGGAAAACTGATAATCAACCAAATTATCTTGATGGGAGTTAACAAAATGCCCACTAGTTTTACAAGTATTTTTCTAACCAGCGAATATGTACGTACCAAAAAGCTCAGAACTCTCTTACTGAAAAGCTTTAAGTACAGTATAGTCCCACAAAGTAACGCTAAAAAAACATATAGCCGAACTTCGCCCCAAGTAAAAAATAATAAAAAGCAATAAGTGATAACAGTTATTAGCAGACAAAACAAGGCGTCACCTAATATTGTCCCCCGAGCTTTTGGTTGCAGGAGCCGCCTTATCAATCTATAACAATCAAAGAGAAATCCCAAAAATACACCTAGGACAATTAATAGCAAGAATGCAACTATCTGATCAGAGAGCGGTTGCATGGAAACACCCGCCTTTTTTATTTGAATAATCGATCCACTAAACCTTTACCTCTAAAACCTGCATTACTTTTTCTGTTTGGATGATATTGAATATTGTCAACTACACCCTCAATGCTCATTTTGCCTTCTTCCAGATTCAACTGAATAATATGTAAATTATGTCCCTTAATCGTCAACGGCCCTAATTTAGTGGCCGCAACGATCATATTTTCATCAAAGCTTTCAACTTCTATAACGCCATTAGCCTGCAAATACTCCCTATTAGTCATAATTAATTGATAGCTGATGTTTTCTTTGGTATCCATGTCCTCCCCCTCCAGTCAATCATTGTTGCTAATAATTATGCTAGAAATTCTCTAATATGCTCATCCGAGGATTAACAATGTTACTCTTTCTGGCTGCCATAATCCCGAGAGTAAGAGCCGTCATGACTTTTATACACTGGAATATTTTCATATTCCTCTACGGCCCCAACCTTTTCCTCAGAATCATGGTAAGCATCCTCATAATCTGCAACACCTCCAAGATCTGAAGGAGAATCACTAGTCCCAAAACGAGCTACTTGCTGCCAAGCGTCCTCTCCATCAAAACCTATTTCATCATTACCCCCTACCTTGCCCCCAAATGGCGGATAGAGAATGTCCTCTTCTAAAGGACGCAAGGTCTGTTCCCGTTCTTCCTGCTCTTTCTTACAGGATAAACAATAATTAGTATAAGGTACCGCCTTAAGTCTCTCGATATCAATTTTCTGACCGCAGGACGCACAGACTCCATAGCTACCCTTTTGTATAGCTTCCAGAGCATCTTCGATCATAGCCAATCGATCCTCATAAAATAACTTAAAGCCAAGATCCTTTTCCCTCTCAAAAGTTGCATCTCCTACATCACCGGGATGATTGTCGTAAAGAGATAATTCTGCCAGAGAATCCTGTAAAGGTGTGTGTAAACCCTCGGCAATAATTTTGGCTTGATTTTTATCTAGCTCCCGTAAATTTTCTAACTGCTTGCGCAAAGCAGCTAACTGATCTGTGTTCATGGTCTTCCACCCTTCTTATTGCCACTCTGTAACAATTTCAACATCCTTGAAAAAATACTTAATTATCTCTTCTGCTTTCTTACCTTGTTCCGCCATAGCTTTGGCCCCCCATTGGCTCATACCTACACCATGACCAAAGCCCTTACCCTTAACAATTAAGTTATTGCCAGAAATCCGAAAATCCGTCCACAAGGTAGAACGCATCTTTTCGCTACCTAAGGCAAGGCGCAGAGCCGGACCACTTACAGTAGCATTGCCCAACTTTACGCTCATTGCTCTACCAGAAGGACCTTTCTTGATAACCTTAACCTGGCTAATCGGGCCAGGATCACTGCCACTCACCTCTTTGACTTTTTCTCTAACTACAGATAAAGAAAAACTAGCCTGCCAACTTTTATTCTCTTCCTTGGTTATAGCAAACCCAGGATCCTTAACACTATGCACATAGGGGCTAGGCTCCTTGGTATAAGCTAGTCCTTCCTCAGCAGAAGCAGCAGTTACCCCACCGCCATCCGCAAAAAACCAAGCCTTTATATATTCACCCTGATATTTTGCCACCTCACCCCGGGTTCGTTCCACTGCCTTAATAACATTCTCATTGATTCTTTCCGGATTATAGGCTTGGAATTCCTCCACACTAGTAGAAGCGTCGGTACCACGGTCTGGTACCCCACCCATCGACTCCATTCTCTCTAAAGTAAAAGTCCGAGCTAATATTGCTTGTGCCGCCAAAGCTTCGCTGGGCCAAGTCGGCTCCATTTCAGCAGCCACTACACCTTTAATGTATTCCTCCATTTTGATTTCCTTTTTCTCTCCGGTCTCATTAATGAAAAGGGTAATAGTCGGTTCTTGCCCGGTTTTGTCCTTATCTTTTTTTTGAGGACGCTGCTGGGGATTACAAGCAACCAAGGCAAAGCATAATACGATAAGCAGAACACCAAGGGTTACCCTGCGAATTTTAAACATTTTTTTGCCTCCTTAAGAATATAGAACAAATTAAAAACTCCCTTCGGACTAGTTTTAGTTTAGCCCGAAGGGAGTTCTTTCATAGTTGGCAATTCAACCCACATTACTTTGCCCTCGCATCATTCTTCTATTACACGATATAAATCCTTAGCTTCATCAGCCCTGACAGTTTCCCTAATCTCTAAAATTTCTACTACAGTCTTTCTATTTCCGAAACCTAGCTCTAGACGGTCACCTACTTTTACCACTGAACTAGCTTTGGCCACTTTTCCATTCAGCATGATTCTACCCGCGTCGCTGGCTTCCTTAGCTAAAGTTCTCCGTTTAATTAAGCGAGAAACTTTCAAAAATTTATCTAAGCGCATTTTTATCATCCCCAAAAAAATTTCTAGTACTACAATATTGGTTCAGTAAAATATTACCAATAACTCTATATTCGTTAGGCGAGCTAGTATCATTTTAACATATATTTTAGTCATAAAAAAATTGGGCCCAGTTTCCTGAGCCCAATTTTTTGGTATTTCAATTTATGTATTTCTTTTTCATATTGCTGGTTCTACTATTACTAAAAGACCCAAGCCCAGCCGATATAGTCCATTGCCATACCGTAGGCCAGCCAGCCCCCACCTTCAACAAACACTTCGTCAAAGGCACTAACCACATCTATTTCTTCGAATTTCCCGGTTTGGAGAGCTATACCTACATGACCCCAGTTCTGAGTAGTCCCCCCCAGGGTTCCTTCCCAATCATAGAATACGGCGGCACCCCGAGGAACAATTTTATCTTTATTCGCCTCGGCTTTGAAAATTGTCGCTGCATTTTTGGCAGTTCCCCAAGGCGTTCCGGCAAGGGTTAATCCTCCGTTTCTGTATGCATCCTGAACATAAGCCAGACATTTGTAACTGTAGTCCGTCCTTCCGACATTTTCAATGGCCCAGGCAATAGCGCTTTCAACCTTGGGGTTCCATTCCCCTTCAAGCTCTGTAAGGATTCTCTCATCTGCCCAGCCGCTTTTCCCATGGCCCTCTAATTTCCACCAACTAATACCATCTTTCTCTATAGGACCGTCTACTACCTTCATTCCCACATAGTCATACACAATACCCACGTCCGTACTGGCCAGACCCGGTTGGGATTTAAGCTTCGCGTAGTAGTTGTAGTTATTATCATTTCTGCCAATCGTTTGCCGCATATTAGAGAGTACCTGTCCCTCATCATCCAGATAGTCAATACTTATTTGAACCATTACCTGCCCGAGAGTTGGTTGAGGTTGAGGGGAAGGTACAGGAGCCGTGGTGGTGATATCTATCCGCCTAGATTCTCCTGACCATTCCACGGACGCTCCTAGAGATTCGCCGATAAATCGCAGAGGAACCATGGTCCGGCCCTCCACTATCATTGCAGGCACATCCAGAGTAGTAGCCTTCCCGTTTACATAAGCTGTTTTACTCCCGATGACCAATTGAACATTTTTCACTCCCAGAGTCAAAGTAACCTTCCTAGTAGACCCATCCCAGTCTACTACGGCCGTCATGGCTTCCCCGATGGCGCGGAAAGGCACAAGGGTGCGGTTATCTACCAGCACGGGGGGCACATCCAGCACCAGCTCAGTCCCATTAAAGAAAACTTTGATAGGGGTCGTTGATGCTGCAGCATAAGCAGGACAAGCCAGTGACAAAAAAGAAAATAAGGCCAACAATATCACTGAAATACGCCACACTCTACGCTTCAGACTTTTCATATACTCCACCTCCACAGAATTGTAATATATGTTTATTTTATCATATTTTTAATATAATTTAAAGAAAAATATCCCTTTTTACGACAATTTTTTCAAATAAAATCTTCATCTTTTAGTTCTATTTTGTATTTTAGTCATAAAAAAATTGGGCCCAGTTTCCTGAGCCCAATTTTTTTAGCATTTTAGATACTTATTTCTTTTTCTTAGCTACAACTGCATCTTTCAGGGCCTTACCAGGTCTGAAAGCAGGAACTTTTGTAGCAGCGATTTTGATTTCTTTACCGGTCTGAGGATTGCGACCAGTTCTAGCAGCACGCTGTCTTACTTCAAAAGTACCAAAACCAACCAGTTGTACTTTTTCGCCTTTTGCTAATGCTTCCTGAACAGCAGCCAGAACAGCATTAACGGCTTTTTCTGAGTCTTTTTTTGTCATTGAAGCTTTTTCTGCAACAGCACCGATGAGTTCAGTTTTATTCAAAACAATCCCTCCCAAATAAATTTGGATTTTTCCCTTTAATTACATTCGCCAAACTCTGCCAAACTCCTGCGTGTTCTATGAACATTTTCAAATTTTTTTCTTAATTTATAGCTTTTTTTGCTTCTTTCCAGATATTTTCCAGGGAATCAAGATCCATCTCTTCCCATTTTGCCCCATTTTGCTGCAATTTATCTTCTATGTAGTTAAATCTACTAATAAATTTCCGGCTTGCCTTTTCCAATGCTAATTCAGCAGAAATTTTGAGAAATCGACAGACATTTACTAAAGCAAATAATAAGTCACCCATTTCCTCTTCAATTCTATCCTTATTATTTTGACTATTATTTAGACAATTGTTTTCAGCGATAGCCTCTTTTAATTCAACTAGCTCCTCCTCAACCTTATCCCAGGCACCTTCTAGCTCGTCCCAATCAAATCCTACTTTTGCCGCCTTTTTCTGGACCTCTTCTGCTAAAAGTAAGGCCGGTAAGGAACGGTTGATTTTTGTCATTACCCGTGGAATTGCCTCTCCTTTATAACCTTGCTCTACAGCCTTAATTTTATCCCAATTTTGCAGTACCTCCTGGGAGTTTTCTACGGAAATATCCCCAAAGACGTGAGGGTGGCGACGAACCATCTTTTGGGTAATTCCATCTACCACATTAGCAAAGCTAAAGCTGCCGCTATTTTCCGCCAGAACCGAATGAAAAACAATCTGAAACAGAAGATCCCCTAATTCCTCCTCTAGCTTATCCATCTCTCCACAATCAATAGCCTCAATCACTTCGTAGGCCTCTTCAATAAGATGGGGTCTAAGAGATTGATGATCCTGCTCTCGATCCCAGGGACATCCTTCTGGCGAAAGAAGTTTTTTCATCACCTCAATTAAAGGCTCAACTCCATAAGGTGAAGCTGGCCTGTTAATTGCCTCACACGGTTGAAGATAAACACTAGTCAAATGATCAAAATATTCTTGATGATCCATCTCCGCTAACGGTACTTTAATCTGCTGCTCCATATCTTTTAGGCCGGCATTTTTGATGATTATAGCCTGGTGCTCCGGTGGATAAATATCTAAGAGCAGCAATTTTAGATCAGAAGCCACTAAACGATTATAAACTTGAGTAAAAATAATATGTTGTCCCGGATTAAGTTCTTCGCGTTGTATGGTTAGAGCATCTACCACTAGAAGACCGGCAGCAGGATCAATCCCTAGCATAGCTATAGTTGTATCCAAGAAGCTCATTCCGGCAATGACCTCAGTCTTAACTCCCTTTTGAGCCGCCTGACGCAAAAGATGTTGCACCGTTTCTTCAGCAACTAACGGATGACCCGGTACCCCATAGACTATTAACCCCTTATTATCTTGTTCTACCTCGGCTATAAGGAGATCAACAATCTTTTGATAGATAGACTCAAAATCCTCTTCCTGCTCATATAAGTGGTCAAAACTCTGAAACTTGATTCCCTTAGCCATTAATTCCTCCGCTGCAGGATGCACTCCAGTTCTCAAATAGAGACGCTCAGCTTGTCCAATTATCTCCCAGGTTTTCAGAGTAATATGTTCCAGCCCAGCTGGACCTAAGCCAACTATGATAATCTTTTTCATACTTACACCTTCTTATCATTACTACCTTACATAATACCACTTTTTGCCCCGCAATAAGAACCCACCCATCTACGCTATCGGAGATTGCTGATGAGTACCCGGTAACTTTGTTGTTTTCAAAATAAAAAGGTGGTTAAAACCACCTTTTGTCTAGAAATATTCCCCTTGTTATTCTTGATTATTTGGTTCCCCTTATTGTTCCATTTGCTTGGCTAGAAAAGAAGCCGCAGTCTCGGCCAACTTAAATTCCAGATCTCCGAATTTAATATCTGGCTCTTTGGACAAAATAATTACGGCTCCTATAGGATCCCCTTCAGCAATAATTGGAGCTATGACTTGGGTGGAATACTGTTCATCTCCGTCATCAGCTAATATACCTGCAGATTCTTGCCCGGACTGATTAATTAAAACAGCTTTGCGATCTTCCATGACTTTTTCTACAGTTGGGCCAATCCGCTTATTCAGGAATTCTTTCCTCGATCCTCCTGAAACAGCAATTATCTGGTCCCGATCAGCAATACAGGCGATTTGACCGATGGATTCATAAAGAGAGTCGGCATATTCCTTAGCAAATTCCCCTAATTCACCGATAGGAGAATACTTCTTTAAAATCACTTCTCCATCCCGGTCGACAAAAATCTCTAAAGGGTCACCTTCTCTGATTCGTAGGGTTCTTCTAATCTCTTTCGGTATGACCACACGACCTAAGTCGTCAATCCTCCTAACTATACCAGTAGCTTTCATTAAGTGGCTTCCCTCCTTTGGTATTAAAAGGGTGGTTTTATTGTGAGAGTTTCATGGGCTAACAGAACTAGTAAAGTATATAGATTCCAGGAAGCATTTATTCTATTTCACAGGTAAATAATATACCTCCTCTCTTAATGTACCGCCCTTACACTGTTTAATCTTTGCTGCCGCTTCTCCTTTTATACCTTTTTATGAAAGGTTTACCTCAGGCATTTTTCTCCAAATATATTCTGAGTTCAAAATTCATACTCATAGCAACGAGCATAGCGAAAATGTCTTAATGAAATGTCGTTAGATATAGATTAGCCCGGCACAGGACGTGCCGGGCAGGGAGAGCTGAGCCAAGGATGGCGAATCTCGATCGGTAATCTATTTCTTACGACATGAGTTTAGACATTTCTAGGCAAGGAGCTGCTACTCCAGTTCTTGTTAGTCTTCACCTTTTGTCGGATTCGTTTCCTCAGTTTTATTCATATTATGCTTTTCAATCTTAGCCTTTTCCAATAGCTCTTCCTCCAAAGCCATGAACTTGATGTTTTTTTCTTCCATGATGAAACGATTTCTCAGTTCCTGCTCAACTTCCTCAAAAGTACGTTGAAAACCTTCAATAATATCTTCCACGAATATTACATGATAGCCGTAAACGGTTTGGACAGGCTTTTTGGTATATTCCCCAACTTTGAGTTTAAAGGCCGCCTCCTTAAATTCTCCAACTAAAGGAGAGCCTTGATCAAAATAACCTACGTCTCCCTTATTTTCTTTCGCTGTTGGATCAATGGAAAGCTCTACTGCTAACTGACCAAAATCTTCTCCGTTATCCAACCGTTCAATTATTGCCAAGGCTTCCTCTTCAGTATTAACTACAATATTACGTGCTCTTATCCTAGTATCCTGATAAAATTCAGCTTTGTTTTCTTCATAATATTGTTGCAAATCCCGTGAAGTGTCGGTGATATCCTTTGTCACCTCTTCAAACAATTGATTAAAAATTTGTTCGTTCTGGAATATTGTCAAAACTTCTTTTTCAGTCATGCGGCGTTCA
>JAPXME010000018.1:0-15621 GCA_033809185.1 Clostridiaceae bacterium | reverse complement strand
AATATATTCCTTAGCTTGTCCTTTTCTGCCTGCTTCAAAAAGGTTATTTGCCTTCTCGAACCAGACTTTATGCTGAGAATCTATAGCTTCTACCCCAACGCTTAGGTTATCAGTCCACTTAATTGACATAATATTACCACCTTTCTACATTTATTTAGTAATTATATCTATTATTACATTTATGCCAATTATCCGCAATAGATCATATTCCTTCAAACGGTATCTACGAAACTATTTTTCTGCTGATATGAGATATTTTTGCAGAATTGATATAATGAAAAATAACAACAATTAAATAAACCCTAGTGGAACTGGGTGTTTCTTACAACAACTTGAGGAGAGAAAATGAAAATCATTGCACGTATTCGGACTGATTTTCCGACTAAGTTTGGAATTCCTAGACAAAGTGGTCTCGTTAAAGCTTTACAAGGAAAAATCATCTTCGAACCGGAATACCGCAATCCTGATGCATTGCGGGGTTTAGAGGAATTTTCCCATCTCTGGTTGATCTGGGGTTTTTCTGCGGTTGAGGGTGAAAACTGGTCTCCCACTGTGCGACCTCCCCGTCTTGGAGGTAATACTCGTAAGGGTGTATTCGCCACACGTTCTCCTTTCCGACCAAATGGATTGGGACTTTCTTCAGTCAAACTAGAAAGAATTGAAAAGGATCCTGAATTAGGTACGGTTCTGTATGTCTCTGGAGTGGATCTGATGGATAACACTCCTATTTATGATATAAAGCCGTATCTAGCTTATACAGACTGTCATCCAGAAGCGACGGGAGGATTCTCAGATCCGTTAGAGGACACTAAGCTAGAGGTGGATTTCCCTGAGGAATGGCTTAATCTTATTCCTGAAAAACAGCAGGAGGCTTTGTTAGCTGTACTGGCCTTAGACCCTAGACCGGCTTATCAGAACGATCCACATCGTGTCTATGGCTTGGAATTCGGTGGGTTTGAGATCAGGTTCACTGTAAAAGATAAGCTGCTGAAGGTTTGTACAGTCATCTCTCAGGAATAAGAAACTTGGAATATTGTTTGACAATAGTTGATGAGGCTATGGAACTATTAAGGGAGCTTACTGCAACAGATTATTCCGTTGGAGACAACAATTGCTGTTAACGAAGTAATGGAGGAGTATGCGTCATGGAGGTAATGAAGGCTATCTGGAATTTTATCCAAAACCAACTACTGGGTATGAAATGGCTTAACAACTTAGTTGAGAAGGGCTTATTAGCCTTGGGTTTAGATACGACTAATCGTTGGGTAGGAAGTATACATTTTTTCATTTATGATGTGATTAAGATCATTCTATTACTGTGTGTTTTGATTTTTGTCATCAGTTATATTCAGAGCTACTTTCCTCCTGAACGTAGTAAAAAAATCTTAGGACGATTCCATGGTATCGGAGCCAATTCGTTAGCGGCTCTTCTTGGAACGGTGACACCATTCTGTTCATGTTCATCAATACCGCTCTTTATAGGTTTTACATCCGCAGGTTTGCCTTTAGGAGTAACTTTTTCTTTCCTTATATCCTCGCCTATGGTAGACCTAGGATCCCTTGTACTGTTGATGAGTATCTTCGGTGCGAAGGTTGCTGTGGTATATGTTATTGTTGGTCTCATCTTAGCTGTAATTGGCGGTACAGTTATTGAAAAGCTTCAGATGGAGAAGCATGTTGAAAGCTTTATCTTTACTGTCGGTAGTGTAGATATTGAATCCCCCGATTTAACCAGAAAAGACCGGTTTGTCTATGCCAAAGAGCAAATGCTCTCAACCTTCAAAAAGGTATTACCATATATCTTAATAGGGGTTGGTATCGGTGCGATCATTCATAACTGGATTCCTGAAGAATGGGTGTCAACTGCATTAGGAAGTAATAATCCCTTTGGGGTAGTATTAGCTACATTAATTGGCGCTCCAATGTATGGAGATATTTTCGGTACTATTCCTGTTGCAGAAGCTTTATTTGCTAAAGGTGCACAACTTGGAGTTATACTATCTTTTATGATGGCGGTAACCACACTTTCCTTGCCTTCATTGATTATGTTGCGCAAAGCAGTTAAACCCAAGCTTCTGGCGCTATTCATCGCAATCTGTACAAGCGGGATCATAATTATCGGTTATTTGTTCAATGCTTTTCAGGCCTTTATAGTTTAGGAGGGAATAAAGGATGGCAAGGAAATGTTATTGCGGTTGCGAAACGGTATTCGAAAAGAAGATTGTTGTTGAGTATCTCTATCTAGATCTTGAAACATGTGACCGTTGTATAGGAACAGACAGTGTACTTGATGAGGTCATGATGACACTCACTCCCGCCCTAAGTATTGCTGGCTTTAAAGTAGAATATAACAAAATTGAGATGAAAACGGCAGAAATTGCAGAGCAATACAAATTTCTTTCCTCACCTACGATTCGGATAAATGGTCATGATATTTGTCAATCTGTTGCAGAGAACAGCTGTGGTTGTTGTAGTGATATAAGTGGAACCGATGTAAACTGCCGAGTGTTTGAGTATAACGGAGAGCTCTACGAGGTGCCCCCGAAGGAAATGCTTGCTGAAGCAATTTTAAGTTCAATATTCGGGCAGGTTGAAACCGGTTGTTCATGCGGAGAGTATGAATTACCTGAAAATCTAAAAGAATTCTATGAAGGAAAGAAAAACAAATCTAGCTGCTGTTGTGGTTGTTAGCTTATTAAATAATAGTAATAAGGAGAAGATTTTTATGGCATTGTTTAACTTCGGAAAGAAGAAGAAAGAAGGCTCAAGCTGCAGTTGTGTCGGTAATTGTGATGCTGCAAGCATGGCTAAGGCTGAAAAAGCAAAGACTGAAGGGGCTTCGATAAAAATTCTCGGAGGCGGCTGTGCTAAATGCAATCAGCTTGAAGAAGCAACAAAAGCTGCTCTAGAGCAGCTTGGTATTAATACCACAATTGATCATGTTACTGACTTTACACAAATTGCAGCTTATGGAGTTATGACTACCCCAGCTCTGGTGGTAGATGGCAAGGTTGTTTCCTATGGGAGAGTGCTAAAAACGGAAGAAGTAGTGAAATTACTGGAAGGTGTAAGATGAGAATAATAATAATCGGTGCAGTGGCAGCAGGAACGTCAGCTGCAGCAAAGGCCAGAAGAAACAACGAGGACGCTGAGATTGTCGTTTATGAAAAGGACGGCTTTATCTCCTATTCCGGTTGCGGTATGCCTTATTATCTCGTAGGAAAGATTGAGAATCTAGCTGAGTTAGCGCCACGGAATCCCGCTTTTTTTAAAAGTAAATATAACGTTGATATCATAACTAAACATGAGGTTGTAAACATTGATCCTGCTCGGAAGGCTATAAAGGTAAAAAACCTTACTAGCGGAGAAGTTTTTGATGATCATTATGACAGGCTTGTCTTAGCAACCGGTGCAAGCCCAGTAATAGCTCCGATAAAAGGTGTTGAAAATCCTCATGTTTTCACCCTGCGTAATATCACAGATGTTAATAGGATTTCAGAATTTATCAGAAACAATAGACCTCAAAAGGCTGTGGTCGTTGGGACAGGATTTATTGGCTTGGAGACCTGTGAAAACCTTATGGATATTGGTGTTGATGTAACCCTTGTGGAAATGTTGCCCCAGGTAGCTCCCAGTTTAGACAGTGATATGGCTGTGTATGTCCAGGAGTATCTCGAAAATCAAGGGGTGACGGTGCTCACAAAAAACAGTGTAACTGTTATTGAGAAGGATTGTGTTGTACTTTCGGATGGGGGAAATCTCCCGGCAGATCTTGTGATTATGGCGATAGGTGTCAGGCCCAATACTGAACTTGCTAAAAAGGCTGGTATAGAATTGGGACAAAAAGGTGCTATTAAAGTAAACCAAAAGATGCAGACCAATATCCAGGATATCTATGCCTGTGGTGATTGCATTGAACAATATCACCTGATCACAGGGAAACCAGTCTACATGCCCCTTGGCTCTACTGCAAATAAAACAGGCAGGATAGCTGGAGACTGTGTCACAGGAGGGAGTCTTGAGTTCAGAGGAATCCTGGCTACTGGTATTTTTAAAATATTTGATTTAGTAGTTGCTCAAACTGGCTTATCAGAGAGAGAAGCAATTGAGCATGGTTATGATGTTGTAGTGTGCCATAATATTAAGCCCGATAAACCGGAATATATGGGCGGTCAAGACATGATCATCAAGGGAATTGCTGATAAAAAGTCAGGCAGGTTAATAGGTGCTCAAATAGTTGGTTTTGCTGGAGTAGATAAGAGAATTGATGTGTTTGTAACGGCAATTAGCTTAAAGGCCAGAGTTGAAGATTTATTCCATCTTGATTTAGCCTATGCTCCTCCCTTTTCTACTGCAAAGGACCCTGTGATGTATACGGGAATGATCTTAGATAATGCTATTAATAAAGGCAGGCCGCTAATTACGGCCCAGGAGCTGGATAAACTGATGAAGTCGGGAGAAAATTATACTCTGATTGACGCAAGAGAGGTGGAGCAATATGAAGAAAGTCATATTGAAACTGCCCAAAATATTCCCCAGGCAAAGTTAAGAAATACTGTCTCACAGTTGGATAAAGATACAGTGGCAATTACTTATTGTAATAAGGGCATTACCGGGAATGCCGTTCAAAATATCCTGCTTAATAATAACTTTAAGGCTGTATATAACCTATCTGGCGGTCATAAACAATATTGTAAGCTGTATAGAAAAAATAGGAATAAATAAAAAAGCAATAATGCTTCTCAGAAGGGATGGGGATAGGATGAGACAATCCTTAATTATTGTCTATGTTGCATCAGCTATATTAATTTTAGTCGCCTACTTTGTTGGAGGAGGTAGCCTTGTCTTAGATGGCTTTGTTCTCTCTGCCAAAACAGCCTTGTATTCTTTTCTGATGATTTTAGCCTCCTTCCTAATAATAGGTCAATTAAATGTTTTGTTAACTACAGAGCTGATAGAAAAGTGGCTACAAAAATTTAGTGGAATTAAGGCTATTATAGTGAGTGCTATAGCTGGTGGACTTTTCCCAGGAGGACCCTATATCTACTATCCCTTTCTCGCAAGTTTCAAAGATAAGAAATTACCCTTTTATATTTTAATCAGCTTTATATTCGGTAAACAGGTATATGACTTTACCCGATTGCCAATGGAAGCAAGCCTGATTAGTCCCAAAATCGCTATCATAAGATATCTTATTACCCTACCCATACCAATTATTGTGGGACTATTTTTCGAGAGAAGGTGGAAAAATGGCCCAAACTACAATCGTTCTTAGTGTGATAGCAATCATTCTTTTTATTATCAATTCCAAGAAAACCGGAAAACAAATTGAGGGCATAAAGCTAGGACTTATCCAGTTTGCTAAAACAGCTCTGGTTATCATAGGTGCCTTTATCTTAGCCGGTTTTATTGAAGTTCTCATACCAAGAGAATTTGTCCAGGAATGGTTGTCTAAGGAAGCAGGCTTAAAAGGAATAGTCTTAGGAACTATTGGCGGGTCGTTATTTGCGGCAGGGCCTTATGCACTTTTTCCGATTGTAGCTTCGGTAATGGTCTCCGGGGCTGGATTAGGAACAATTGTTTCATTGATTACCGGTTGGACTTTATTAAGTTTAAATCGAATGCCTTATGAAACTGCCTTTATAGGACCTAGGTTTTTTATAAAGAAATACATTTACAGTATCCCTTTTTGTCTTTTGGCCGGATTAATAGCGTTTCTGCTCGAGATTTTAATATTGTCATAAAAATTTTGAAAAACTGAAAATAAGTGATTGACAAGGACAATCATTTACCTGTATAGTAGTATCAATATTATTGAATAGCGATATTTAATAGCTATGACCAAGAACTAGTAGCAGTGTGAACGATCATTCAGAGAGCTTTCGGTTGGTGTGAGAAAGCGATTACTAACGCTGTGAATTCATCTTGCGAGCTGCACACTGAAAGACTTTAGTCCAGTAGGTGGTGCCGGAGTCCAACCGTTATCGTGGAGGAGCAATGTTGGTTGCTTACTAAGGTTGTAGAAGTATTTTATTTTACAACGAAGACAAGGTGGTACCGCGAAGAATATTCGCCCCTGTTATTCAGGGGCGATTTTTTTTCCCATAAATGCAATTATACCCTTTATAAGAGGGTTTAATTGAATAGATAATTATGTTTTGGAGGTATGAGAAAATGAAGAAAATTGCCAAGATTTCAAAACTTTTACTTTCCCTAATAATGCTGGTCAGCATTGCTGGCTGCAATAATGCCAATTCCAGCAGAAATGAGAGCAACCAAACTAATAATCAGGCTGGAGACATGGTGACTGTAGGTATAGTTCAGTATATGGAACATATTGCCTTAGACTCGGCTCGGGAAGGGTTTATTGAGGCCCTAAAGGATAACGGTTATGTTGAAGGCCAAAAGCTCAATATTGACTATCAGAATTCACAAGGTGATCCTAGTAATCTTTCTACTATCAGTGACCGTTTTGTCAGTAACAAAGTGGATCTAGTACTGGCTATTGCCACCCCTGCTGCCCAGTCAATTGCAGGAAAGACCAGGGAGATCCCGATCTTAGGAACTGCTATCACTGATTATGAGGCTGCTAAATTAGTGGATTTCAATGAAAAACCAGGTGGTAACGTAACAGGAACAACAGATATGAACCCTATTGATGAGCAAATTGAACTATTAGTAAAATTAGCTCCAGAAGCTAAAACTGTAGGAGTGCTGTATGCCTCAAACGAAGACAACTCAATCCTTCAAGCCAAGATTGCCAAAGAGGCCATTGAGAAGAGGGGTCTTACTTATGTTGAAGTAACCGTTAGTTCTTCCAATGAAGTGCAGCAAGCAACCCAATCTATTGTAGATATCTGTGATGCCATCTATATTCCTACAGATAATGTATTTGCTTCAGCTATGCCCCTAGTCCATGGTGTAACCTCCCAGTCAAAAACTCCTGTAATCGTGGGAGAGGCTGGAATGTGTGAAAGTGGTGGCTTGGCAACACTGGGAATAAACTATCGTGATTTAGGCTATCAAACTGGTTTAATGGCTGTAAAAATTATTAAAGGTGAAGCCCAACCAGCCACAATGCCTATTGAGGCTTCAGATAAATTTGATTATCTTGTTAACGGCACTGTTGCAAAGGACATTGGCCTAGAGATTCCGGCAGATTTAAAAGAGTATGTTGTATATTACGAATAAACATAAAAAAACGGTAATTACAGTGTTTCCGGTATGACTATAGAAATGGGTGGATATTATGGAACAAATCATTTTAGGTGCGGTCTCCCTTGGCTTACTATGGGCCACAATGACCATTGGCGTTTTCATTACTTATCGGATTTTAGAGATTGCAGATCTTACCGTAGAAGGCAGTATTGCTATGGGTGCTGCTATTGCGGCTCATTATATAAGTGTGGGAGCAAACCCATACTTAGCAACCCTTCTGGCCATACTAGGCGGTATGCTGGCAGGCTTGGTTACTGGATTATTGCATACTAGGTTGAAGATACCTGCACTATTGGCAGGGATATTAACAATGATCGGCCTATACTCCATCAATCTGCGTATTATGGGAAGAGCCAATGTCTCACTGTTACGCCTGGACACTGTATATACTGTATTTGAAAACTTAGGCTTAAGTCCTAACAATGCTGTTATTTTACTTGGCTTGCTCTGTGTTATAGCTGTAGTGTGCATATTATACTGGTTCTTCGGTACGGAAATCGGCTGTGCCATCCGTGCCACTGGTGATAACCCTAATATGGTTAGGGCTCAAGGAATCAATACTGATCTAATGAAAATCTTAGGTCTTGTAATAAGCAATGGTTTAGTAGCTTTAAGTGGTGCCTTGATTGCCCAAAGCCAAAGCTTTACAGACGTGCAGATGGGAACAGGTTTAATCGTGATTGGTTTAGCCTCAGTTATTATCGGCGAAGTGCTTTTTGGTAAAAAGAACTTCTTCCGGCGCTTGATTTCCTTGGTATTAGGAGCAATTACCTATCGGATAATTATCGCTCTTGTTCTTAAACTAGGGATGCCTGCTAACGACTTGAAGTTATTTACGGCAATTACTGTGGCTGTTGCCTTAGCACTGCCGGTGTTTAAAAGCTACCTACCCCCCATTAAAGCCTCCTTTAAGGAGGTGGAGTAATGCTAAAAGTAAACGGAGTATATAAGGTTTTTAATGCCGGAACTGTAAACGAAAATATTGCTCTTCGTAATGTGAGCTTAACTTTAAAAAATGGAGATTTTGTAACCTTAATCGGTGGCAACGGTGCCGGTAAATCTACCTTGCTAAATTGTGTGGCCGGTGTCCATACTGTTGATGAAGGCTCTATCATCATAGACGGTGTAGATGTGACTAAGATACCTGAACATAAGCGTGCCTTCATGTTGGGGCGTGTATTTCAAGACCCGATGATGGGTACGGCTGCTAACATGGGCATCGAAGAAAACTTGGCTCTTGCCTTCCGTCGTGGGCAACGCCGTGGCTTAAAATGGGGTATTAGCAATAAAGAGAGAGCCCTTTACAGAGAACTTCTAAAGCCATTGGAATTAGGGTTGGAGGATAGACTAAGCGATAAAGCCGGTTTACTATCAGGTGGTCAACGTCAAGCCTTAACCCTGTTAATGGCGACTCTGAAAAAACCAAAGCTTCTACTATTAGATGAGCATACTGCCGCCCTTGACCCTAAAACTGCTGATAAGGTCCTAAAATTAAGTAAAAAGTATGTGGAAGAGGGTAATTTGACGACTATGATGGTGACCCACAATATGCGTGACGCCATAAAATACGGGAACCGGTTGATTATGATGCATGATGGGAGAATTATCTTAGATATTGAAGGTGAGGAAAAGAAAAAACTCACTGTGGAAAACCTCTTAGAACGATTTGGCCAAGTAAGCGGCGAAGAATTTGCCAACGATCGAGTTCTACTTTCTTATTAGAGGAATATCATGAATATCATATTAGATTTTTTGTTCACGCTGGGATAATAAAAACCCAGCGTTTTCTTTGTGATTGCCTGCAATAGGCGATGGCTTGGCAAAGGTGCTTACTTGGAAATAATAATAATAATAGACTGTTTCGGTAATTTTTAAGCGATAGTAGTGAAATTACAGTGATATATCATTGTAATTAATCGCAATTAGTTCTAACATAGAGAATGAATATTAGAAACGAAACGGTGAATGTCCATGAAAATTGTTGTTAAAGAAAATTATTCAGAAATGAGCAAATATGCGGCCAATTTGATTGCTGATCTAATAAGAAAAAAGCCTAACTGCGTTTTAGGACTTGCCACTGGCAGTACTCCGATAGGTACTTACCAGGAATTAATTAAGCTACACAATGAAGGTTTAGATTTTTCCAGGGTAAAAACTTTCAACCTCGATGAATATCTAGGTGTAGGTTTGGATTTATCTAAGCCTTATAACATGGATCAGAGCTATGCCAGGTTTATGTACGAAGAGCTTTTAAAACATATTAATATCAAAGAGGAAAATGTTTTTATCCCAGATGGCTTAACGAAGAATCCTGAAGAGTTCTGTAAGGCCTATGAAGAGGAAATTATCAAAGCCGGTGGAATTGATTTACAGTTGCTGGGCATAGGTAGAGATGGCCATTGGGCCTTTAATGAGCCGGGCTCCTCTCTCTCATCAAGAACCAGAGTAGAGGCTTTAACGCAGCAAACCTTAGATGATAATTATGAGGCCTTCTATAAGAAAGCCGGCATACCACGTGAGGAAATGCCTCATTACGCAATTACCATGGGAATAGGCACAATTCTAGAGGCCAGAAGTATCGTTATGTTAGCTAACGGATATAAAAAGGCAGAGATAATTGCCAAGGCCTTAGAAGGCCCGGTGACTACTGAGGTTACAGCATCAGCAATCCAGATCTATGATGGGGATGCCACAGTAGTTCTAGATCAAGAAGCGGCATCTATGCTAAAAAAGTCTCAGTTTAATTAAGATGCTATCTTCCCTTATTTTGCCCCTTTTAGATATGGGAATATAGTTTTTTATCATATTGCCTTTTACTTCTGTACAATATAAGACGAAAAAACCTCTGGTTCGTTATGACCAGAGGTTTTATACTACTGCGGGTTCTTATTGTGAATACAACAAGGTTCCCGGGTACCCGTCAGCAATCTTTGATTGCGTTGATGGGTGGGGTTCTTATTATGAAATAACAAGGTTCCCGGGTACCCATCAGCAATCTTCGATTGCGTAGATGGGTGGGGTTCTTATTGTGAATACAACAAGGTTCCCGGGTACCCATCGGCAATCTTCGATTGCGTAGATGGGTGGGGTTCTTATTGTGAATACAACAAGGTTCCCGGGTACCCATCAGCAATCTTCGATTGCGTAGATGGGTGGGGTTCTTATTTGCGGTATCTTTTAGTGGTGATGTTCGGCATCCTGCTTAGTTTTATGGACAGTGCCATGAGGATGTTCCGGTGGAGCATAAATCGAGTATAGTTTAAGGGGCGTATTGCCAGTGTTAATTACATTATGCCACTTGCCGGCAGGGATAAATATTGCAAAATCATCGGATACCATTTGTTTGAAGTTTACCCTATCCTTGCAATCTCCCATTAAGACAATCCCTTGGCCTTGTTCAATGCGAATAAACTGGTCTACATCAGGGTGCATTTCTAAACCAATGTCATCCCCGACATTAATGCTCATTAAGGTAAGCTGCAGATATTTTCCTGTCCACAATGCTGTACGAAAAGTATTGTTTTGCAGGGTTGCCCGTTCAATATTAACTACATAGGGTTCTGGTCCATAATCTCTTAATTCAAGATATGGATTCCAATTATAGGGATAATTGCTTGGAGGCTGGCCCCAATTAGGCATGGGATATAGATGGGGATTATACATTAATAGATTATTATAATAAGGGTAGAAGGGGAGATAACCGTAGTACATTTTGGTTCATCCTTTCTAAGGTTTAGAGTAGTCCTACATTATTTTATGTTTAGAGGACAAATAGGTGTTGCTAGCAAATTTTTAATACCAGCTCTTGACAAAGCTAGAGGCATAGGATATATTAATAACAGTAATAATTATCATTAATAAGGAGTGGATAGGATGAACTTGAAAGGTACGAAAACTGAGAAGAATTTATTAGAAGCTTTTGCTGGTGAATCTATGGCAAGAAACAAGTATACTTATTTTGCCTCTGTAGCTAGAAAAGAAGGTTACGAGCAAATTGCAGCTATTTTCGAAGAAACAGCTAACAATGAAAAAGAACATGCCAAGCTATGGTTTAAGGCCCTAGGAGAACTGGGAGATACGGCAGCAAATCTTCTTCAAGCTGCGGAAGGTGAGAACTATGAGTGGACAGACATGTATGATCGTTTTGCCAAAGAAGCAGAGGAAGAAGGTTTTACCGCTCTGGCAGCTCAGTTTAGAATGGTAGCAGATATTGAGAAGGCTCACGAGGAAAGATACCGCAAACTTCTTAATAATGTAGAAGTGAAGAAAGTATTTGAAAAATCAGAAGAAACCATGTGGGAATGCAGGAATTGCGGACATCTCGTAATGGGTAAGAAGTCGCCTGATGTATGTCCTGTCTGCGCTCATCCTCAAAGCTTCTTCGAAGTAAGGAAAGAAAACTACTAAAGCTAACTAAATTTCTCTAGATAAAATCTAGAGAAATAGAATAGCTTGGTAAAAAGTATAGTAAAAGAACTACAGCGACTGATCCGGAATTCCGTATCAGTCGCTGTAATTTATTGTATACTAGATTTAGCTGGTAAAACTGTTAGACAAAAGGCCTGTAGCAAAAGATAATAAGTGTTAATTGAGAAAGGGGTTAATCACGATGTATGAATTGCTCAGAACCAGAAGAAGTATTAGAAAGTTTCAAGAGAAAGAAGTAGAAAAAGAAAAACTAGAATATATCTTAAAAAGTGCATTACTGGCTCCATCTTCACGCTCTATCAGGCCCTGGGAGTTTATTGTCGTTACAGACAAGGATTTATTACAGCAGCTATCTCAATGTAAGGAGCACAGTGCTAATTTTTTGGCAACTGCCCCCTTGGGTATTGTGGTCCTTGCTGATCCAGAGAAATGTGATGTCTGGGTCGAAGACAGTTCTATCGCGTCAATTATTATTCAGCTTGCCTGTCATTCCCAGGGATTAGGCTCCTGCTGGATTCAAGTTAGGGAGAGATATGGAGCTGATCAGACAAAAGCTGATACATATGTCAAAAAAACTTTGGGCATACCGGATAAATATGAAACAGAATGTATTATAGCCGTCGGATACCCGGCTGAAGAGAAAAAACCTTATAAAGACGAGGACTTACTGTATAATAAAATCCACTACAATAGCTTTTAAGCTAAAGAATTTTTGCGATAAAATATTACTCCGACCAGCATTACAACTATGAATACTATTAGATAGAAGAATACATCCTTACCATGAGCCAGGTAGGCGGCAACAACCATGAATACACAGCTAAGTAGAGATAGGAAGGGCATAATAAAGCGGTTAAAAATCCCCCAATCCTTTTGTTTCTTCATGATCATGAAGAAGATAGGGATATACATACCATACAGGGTGACAATAGGTAACTCAGATGTATCGAAACTAAAGGGGCCAAACCAAGGGTCAGTTAGATTAGCTCCATAGAAGTATAGCAATAAGATGCTAGTAACCAGAAGTCCCATGATTGCTGAATTACCAGGCATATTGGAGACTGGATCTACTTGTTTGAAGGTTTTTGTTGCCGGACCGGTGTTCCTATAAGCCAGGGAATAAAAACTCCGGGTACAGCCCATCATCAGACCATTAAGAGTGCCAAGGCAAGAGATTATTACAAAGACAAAAATCAGTGAGCCTCCAAGGGAACCAAAGAGCTTCTGAAAAGCTAATTTTGCACCAGCCTCTCCGCTTTCCATTAGGATAGCTGTAGGCACAGCGCCGGCAAGACCGATATAATAAGCAATATAGGTAGCAACTACGATTAGAGAGCCTAAGATTAAAGCTAGAGGCAAAGTTTTTTTAGAATCCCTAAGTTCGGAATTAATGGAGGTAGCTATTATCCAGCCCTCATAGGCGAAGGCTACAGCCACAATGGAAGAAAAGAGGCCACCGCCAGTTCCACTGCCGACTTGAACCACATTGGTGAAATTTTCTACCATCATGCCGTTCACTAGACCGATAATGGTTCCTACCACGGCCATGATCACTAAGGGAATTAACTTTATTACGGTGGTTGTAACCTGAAGTTTACCTGCTAGAATAGGTGATAGTGTATTAATAGCGTAGCTTAAGATTAGATAAAAACAGGCGATGGTCATACAGGAACCACCGGTAATGTCCCATCCCAGTAGAACACAGGTATAGCGGGCTGAAACCCAAGCCAGCACCGAAGTTATGGAAGGAGTATAGATTGTGGCCATAAACCAACCTACTAAATAACCATAGGTTTTACCTACTCCCATTTCCGCATAATCCACTACGCCATTTATTTTCTGATACTTTGTGGCCATAGTAGCGAAAGTATAAGAACAGATGATCATTATGAGCCCTACAATAAGCCAGGCAGCGATGCCAAGGGACATATTTCCGCCGGTAGCTTTTAAGACGGTCTCCGCCTTAAAAAATACGCCACTACCAATGACGATTCCCACTACCATAGCGATAGCAGTTGGTAATCCATACTTTTTCTTTAGTTCATTCTCCATTTTTCTCCTCCAAATTTTTTGTTATTATCTAACGTTATTATTTTATCTAATATATCCGTACTTAAGTATAAAATTCTTTTTCAATATTGTAAAATATCTTTCATATAAAAAAAGGGGAAATAATCGTGAAAAACAGTCAATATCGAGCCTACAAGGGCAATATACTCTATAGTCAGGACAAAGATACTTTACTTAGCTGGGACAATTCTTATATCCTAGTACAAGATGGAATTATCCGCGGGGTTTATCGCCAACTACCGGCGGAATTTCCTAAGGAGAACCTAATCGATTGGGGAGATAGGCTAATTATTCCTGGCTTTTGTGATATGCACGTTCATGCACCCCAGTTCTTGCAGCGAGGCTTAGGTATGGACAAGGAGCTTCTGGATTGGCTCAACACTTATACCTACCCATCAGAGTCCAAGTTTAGTGATCCCGAATATGCTGAAAAAGTATATAGTCTATTCGTAGAAGAACTTTTACGCCAGGGAACTCTGCAGGTAAATTGTTTTCCTTCCATACATTATGAAGCCTCAAGTATTTTATTCAAACTCCTAGAAAAGAGAGGGCTCTTTGCTTTTAGCGGCAAGCTGAATATGGATCAGAATAGCCCGGAATACTACATTGAAGACACCGAACAATCCCTTAAGGAGACGGAGAGATTTATTACAGAACATTTGGGGAGAAGTGGTAATAATCAAGTGGCTATCATACCACGGTTCACCATTACTTGTAGCGAAGAATTACTGGCCGGCTTGGGCAAGTTAGTGCAAAAGTATAGTCTGCCGGTACATTCTCATATGTGTGAAGCTGTGAATGAGATGAAAGTTGTGCAAGAGCTATTCCCTAACTATAAGAATGGGGCAGAAATTTTTGCCCAGAATAACCTTTTAGGGCAAACCCCGACGATTATGGCTCACTGTATTTTCATGGATGATGATGTCCTAGAGTTAATGAAGAATCCTAACTGCCTGGCTGTTCACTGCCCCGAGGCTACAGTTAACATTAATGCTGGTGGGATAATGCCGGTCAAAAAGCTACTAGATATGGGAATTAATTTGGCTTTAGGTAGTGATATTGGGTCGGGAGCCAATCTATCAATTGCCCGTGGGATCGCAGCTACCATCCAACTTTCGAAGATTCGGACTATGTATGACCAGGAGTGGGGAGCTGTTAATCTGGCAGAGGCTTTCTATATGGCTACTCGTTCTGGCGGCAGGTATTTTGATAAGGTGGGAGCCTTTGAAGAGGGCTATTGCTTTAATGCCTTGGTTATTGATGATAATAATTTGCCTGGCGTAGGCTTAACTTCAGTTGAAAGACTAGAACGATTCTGTTATGCCGGGGATGACAGAAATATTGTTGAAAGATATATTTTAGGTCAAGAAATCCAACTCTAACCGGCGAAAACCCGCTGGATGCTACAATGTAATGTGTCCGATAATGATATTGTACGGGGGCCAGTTTTTACCTCGTGCTTTCAGGAACAAAAACTTCACTTTATACGCCTATAGAGTGTAAGTATATTTCAGTTTAGAGGGAGTGTTCTAATTGAAGTCGAAAAAACTAACGAAAATTATTATTGCAGTTTTATGTATAGCAGTGGCTATAGTATTCTCCGGCTGTGTTCAAACCCCTAGTGATAACATAGGGCAAAATAATATTGGTCAAGAAGACAGTGGCCAAAAAACAGAAGATATCAATAGCCTGGAAAAAACCGAGGAAGGAATTATTAAACCTGAACAGGCTAAATTTATTATTGAAGCCACTGCTCAAAAGGTAATCAAAGCAGTTAAGGATAAAGACTTTAAAAGCTTATCTGAATATGCTCATCCGGAAAAAGGAGTAAGATTTACCCCATATACAAATGTATCAGTAGAAGGGGATGTGGTCTTTAAGCCTGAAGAATTGGAGAACTTCTTC
>JAPXME010000017.1:0-15862 GCA_033809185.1 Clostridiaceae bacterium | reverse complement strand
GGTAGAGTTCCAGCCTTCCAAGCTGGCTGCGTGGGTTCGATTCCCATCACCCGCTCCATGAGAAATTAAAGCACACTTTGATAGTGTGCTTTTTGCTCTTATTGTTTAGAAATGCACTATGTATAAAAATTATGATATCTATGGATAATTATGGTGGGGGAGAGTAATTGACACCTGCTTAGTCCTGTGGTAATATATCTATTGATATTGTTGATTCCCCGATAGCTCAACGGTAGAGCATGCGGCTGTTAACCGCAGGGTTGTAGGTTCGAATCCTACTCGGGGAGCCATAAATATATTTTTCATTGAAGACATATCTTCCGTATAGGAGAAGGAGATGTCTTTTATTATTTCATATGATATTGCAAATTATTATCTGATCAGAAAAGCAGTGAGGACGTATTTGGATTTATAAGTATCAGGATTTGAAATTGAAGAGCCAGGAGTGGGCTCTTCATCTATTTTTCGGTGCTGTATAGTGATATGAATATTTAATAACCTTTGATGGACTGCTCTTACTGTTCTATGGTGTAGCCAGCCTCCTCCATCATTTGAATATATACCATCAGTTCCTTGCGAGATGAAACGTTAAGTTTCATATAAATACGCCGGTTATGGGTCTTGATTGTATTGATTGAAAGGCAAAGAATTTCAGCGATTTCTTTCGCCGTATATCCTTTTACATATAAATCGAAAACCAGTTTCTCAGCGGCAGAAAGCTTTTGAATATTTTTTACAAACCCCAGAAACAGAGCGGAGCGCTCTTGTGGCTGGGGGCTTTTTTGTTCTCCGGGCGGATGTAACTCATCCTGTGCCGATAAAAACTCGATTAGGTCATTAATCTCAGGGATTTTAGTATCAGCTGTTGGATTAGGTTTCTTCAGGTGCTCCAAGGCTGCAACTACTGGTTGGATATATTTGCGGCTGATAAAGAAAGCAAGGGCGATGTTAATTAGTATCAAAGCAAGAAGTCCAATAATCAGAGTATGACTCGTGGAAGAGATTAGTGTGTTTAGTGCTTGGGATGGCATCATTAGTGCCACCACCCAATGTTCGTCGGAATATTTGGAATCAGCCGGATATAGGGAAATTAGTTGATGCAGGCCGGCATAGCCCTCCATTCCTGGTTGCTGATAATTGTAAAAACCGCCGGAATCGGAGCTTATCGCCAACTCTGTATGTTCTATAGTAGTGGTTGTGGCCATATAACTTCCGGCAGAGAGTGCGCCTGAGAGTTGTAAGGTATTGTCTGTTATCGGTGAGAGCAAACAGAACATATGATGATATTTTTCAGGTTTTGGTGCGTAAGATAGCTTAAAGAGCATCTCACTAATTTCAAAACCGCAGACTCCGAAAACTGTACCATCAGATGCAATTAACGGAACGGCACAAACCATGATCCGTTCACTACCGCCCGGCAGAACTGTTGCTTCACTCCAACGATAAAGTCTGGATAAATGGCGTTTTTCTTCTCTTGCTCCATTCATTACCTTGGTAAAAAAGGACATCTCTCCTATGTCTAATTCCATTTCCCACTGAGGGAGGATATGAATTCCATGTTTTCTTGCAAGCGTCATAGGACCGATAGCGAAACGTAGATTTGCCGCCATTCCGTTGACAATATTCGGCTCCATATTTTTTAGGTATAGGCAAGACCGGGAATTATCTGCACCTGCTAGCATAGGGTTAACTGTCGCATCTAACAGAAGAAAGACACCGCTGGCGTTGGACTTTTCTAAGGCCCCGGTAAGTCGAACTAGCTCCTCCCCCATAAGATGCTCTAGCAGATCGGGATGTTCCTGAATAGCAGTAATCGAGCCTCCATGTTCTTTTAGGTTGCGCTCGATGTTCGCAGATAGTTCTTTTGAAAGATCTACCGTATGTACTGATAGCTTGCCAATAGATTTATAGATATCCTCAGCAATGTGAGCAAGCTCACCTTCGAAAACAGTTCTGTGTTCGGATAAACCAATATTAAAAATGCCTGTAGAGAACAGGATTAGTAGAACGCCTAGCATAATACTGCTGAGGAATAAGATCATGAAAAAAAATAGTCGCAGCCGCATAGGCAAACAGTTTTTACTGCTCTGACGTATAGCCGCGCAGTAAAGGGCTACGCTCTTAATCAGTCGTCCCTTTGGCATTGTATTTCCTCCTTAAGGTTGCGTAGCGATAAACTCTTCTAAGGATCCCTTTGCAGCCTTTTCGTAAGCCTCCTCTGGCTTCATGGTTTTCAAATTGTCCAAATACTGTTCTCGTCTCTGGTCCGCTATAGCATGGAATCTGCTTTCAAAATTGCGACTGACAGTATTAAAGCTATCAAACACCGGCGGAATATAAAAATCATATTCTTGATGGATGATAGTAGCAGTTCTTAATAGATTTCGAATATTCGGGTTACTGTTCTCAGAGATTTCATGCTCCATATAGTTTGTAAAGGCTTGATCAGTTACAGGAAGATAGCCGGTAGAGGATACGAAACGCATGTTTTGCTCTGGAGAAGTGAACCATTTAAGAAACAGAGTTGCCGCTGCCTCTTTTTCAGGCGTAGATTTTGCCACTACCAGACCGCTGCCCCTTTGGATAGCAATTTTTTCGCCTCCCTCAAAGGTTGGGTAAGGTAGAACAATATATTCGACTTTTTCTTTTGTGTTATCGGGATAAGTGATTTCATCACCATAAAAGAGGATGCCGGCAGTGGAGCCGGTGGAACATAGGATATCACCCGTCTTAGAGAGGTCGGAGGAATAACCGTCATATACAGCGTAGCCGCCTTTGACAGCCGGCTCAAATAAAGTTTCCCAAATCAGCGCAAATTCTGGAGTATTCAGCATAAGTTTTTCACCACTAAAAAGGGGAACTCCCATCTGCTCCATGCCAACCTGAGACAGATTAAAAAATGAATCGGCAGTATAAAAAGACTTTCCGTCGTTTGGAATATTAGGTGTTTGTTCATCAGTCCACTGATAATATTCCATGGCGGCAGCCGCTATTCCCTCAAAAGAGGATAGTTGCTCAATGGAAATTCCGCTAGCAGCTGAAAACCGCTGGAATAGGGTTTGATTCAAAAAAAGAACTTCGGTGGATTTAGCAAAGGGTAAAACGTAAAGCTTTCCGTCGGGAAGCTTACCTTCGTCTAAAAACCGCGGCAGATATTTCATAAGCTCCTCAGTGGTGAAGTGCTCATCCATCGGTACAATTAGTCCTTTGTCAGCAAGCACTGCCGCCGTTGCGGGATAACAAGTAGTAATGTTAGGCATTTCCGGTGCACCAGGATCACCTGCGGCGATCATCGTTAGCTTTTCTTGTAAGGCGGCCGAGCTGGAAATAGAGGTAACGCTTATGATAATACCTTTTTCCTTACCAACAGTAGCGTTGAACTCTTCGATCTGTTCGTCCATCATGGTCTGCATCTGGCCACCAAAATTGTGCCAGAGGGTAATGGTGATCGGCTTTTTTGGATTGAGCCTGCTTGTCTGACTACAGGCGGATAGTAGGATTGCTAGCAGCAGTGTCAGACCAACGAAAAATTTTCTTCTCATTAGAATTATCTATCTCCTTTGCCAGCCCTCATTAGAATTAGCTATTTCTTCTGTCATCCTTAGGTAATAGAGCAACTAAAATCATACCGAGAATCACCCTAATTTTTTCTGGATAATCACTCTAAGGATGATTACATCAAGGGGAGATTTCAGTAATATTATCAGTAATATTGGTTGGGAAATATATTGGATTCATGTCTTTATATTACCAAAAAGTTCTAATACCATCAAGAAGTTTAAGGCTTGAGGGTCTTACTCTTTTGAACCTATAGGATCTTTATTAATGAAATCTAGTGAGAATTGCTAATAAATAATCAATTTATAAATATCTATAAATAATCATGGGAGGCGAGGTTGAGAAGATGAAGAAAAAACTGATAATAATTGTTTCAGTATGTCTGATAGTGGTTCTGGCGGCAGGGCTGGTTTTCTTCCGTCCCAAGTTTTCGGTCGGAACCAGTTCAAGGTTGCCTGAGCTGACTGGTATTGTGCCGGAGCCCAAGGACGGTATCGGGAAACCGGGCAAGGATTTTGTGCTATTGAAAACTGGTCCGGCCAATGATTGGGGAGATGTGCCCGTACCGAAATTTAACCCTCTGGGCTCCTATTCCCTATACAGCTATGTGGAGTATGGGGGACAGGAGGGAGATCCAGTTATTTTTTACAGTTTGGATGGCTACTTTGAAAAAAGAGAGAGAAAAATAGGTGAACGTTGGTTACTGACCATTACAGACCCGGATTATTCCTTATATTGGCTGCGCTGGTATACCAGGGAGGCTGGCGGCCAATGGTTTGAGGGCACGCGGGATCATTCCAGCTTTTTGATAAAAGAGAGCGATACAGTTAGCTGGTGGGCTGATGCACAGCAAACGGAGGAAGGGGCGATAATTACGATTCTAAAGGTGAACACCTTGCCTATAGGAACGCAACTGACCGTGCGACCTGCCGAAATGAAGGGTACTAGCTATTACTTTTATACCCCGCCTACAAACGGAAAGTTGCAATCAGCAGTGTTAAGTGTCAAAGGGGACAGTGAGAGTGGTGTAGTACTAGAGGCTACCAGTGAGGTTACTCGTGGTGGCTTTAACCATAAAACCTATTATTATCGCCTAGAGGATTCTTTGCGTGCAAAAAAAGCGGAGCGCTTTGTATTGGATGAGCTGCCTATTACCGAAGGGGAGCTTTGCTGGAAGTTGGACTGGTATTACAGTGAGATTGTTCCGGAGGAAATCACCTTCCAATTAGATGCGGCAGCAGATATTGCCCCTGTACAATGGGGTGAACAACCGGGAGCAATCCGGGTCACCGGTGTTTCCCCAGGAATGGCTAGCGTACATATTCCCGAATGGGCTGAGATTACCCATCGTGAAATTATGACAGAAGGTCACGAGCTAATCGGCGTATCAGATGAGAACGGCGATCTACTGTTTGCTGCCCCAGCTGGATATTACAATGTAGGTTTAGAACTTGGTGCGGGAGCATTCTCCACCAGTTATCTGCGCCTGGTGCCAGTTAATGCGGGAGAGATTACTACTGTAACAATTCCTCCTGAGGTATCAGTTGCCGCAGGTACACTGTCTAGACTATATAGTGATTTCGATACGAATAAAGGTGGTATAGCGCTACTGAGTAATGAGGACAAAGGCGACACGGCAACGGTGTCTTTTGTGCTCAACGATCCATTGGAAAGAGACTTGCTCTTAGATAAGGAAGATATCAGTATTACTGAGGATGGGGCGGCTGGTGAGCTAATCGAGTTGGTAAGGGAGCCTGCGGGAAGCAATGTAGTTCTCGTTTTGGATTCCTCCGGCTCTATGGGTGAAAACATGAAACCCTGCGTTGAAGCAGCCAAGCGTTTTGTAGATAGTTTGCCGAAAAACTCCACGGTTCGTCTAATACAGTTTTCACAAAAGATAACTGAACATACGGGAACTGACAAAGAAAGTGTAAAAAAAGCCCTGGACAGTATTAAAGAGGGTGGTGCTACTGCCCTTTATGATGCGACTGCAAGAGCTCTATCGATGTTGGAGGGCAAAGAACGTGGTTATGCCGTTGTTTTCTCTGATGGTGCCGATTCCCGAGAACCAGGCGTAGACGGTGAAGGTAGTAGTATATCTAAGGAAGAGCTTATAGAGCGAATCAAGAACAGCGGTGTAACAGTTCTGACTATTGGATTTGGAAAAGGACACGATCCCTCTACCCTTATGGCTATGAGCGGCGCATCTGTGGGTGGTGGATACTTTGTGGCTGCAGATAAAAATGGACTTGACAGTGCCTTCGCAGCAGTAGCAGGAAAATTCGGCAATCAATTTACTGCTACCTACCGCCGCCCGACCATACCCACTGACCAAAGCGGTAATGTGCCGGTTGTTTCAATGATTATTGACCGTTCTGGTTCGATGGATATGGAACCAGAGCCAGGCCTAAATGTCGGTTGGCGTATAGATCGGGTTAAGGCAATCTTCCATGATTTTATCCACAAGCTACCGCCGGGTACCCTGATGCAATTGGGCAGTTTTGCTGCACCTATGGGTGGTGATTATCCGAGGCTAGATCAGATTACTACTGATCAAAAGGCTAATATTCTTCAGGCCTTGGGAAGCTTGAAGGCAGGTGGAGGAACGCCTACCAAAGCTACGCTGGAGATGGCCTATTACAATTTAGCTTCAATACCCTCGCAAAAAAGAGTGTTGGTGTTTTTTACCGATGCTGGTCTGTATGAACCAGGTTATCCTGAGGAGTTGGATGAAGTTCTTTCCTTCTACAAAGAATCAGGTATCAGGGTGCTCTTTGCAGGCCTTGCCGACGAAGCTGATCATGCTGAGCTGGAGGGGATTTTCAGAACAGCGGCACAAAAGGCGGGTGGGGATTATATCCTCACAGATAGTGTAGATGAAATCGGACGGAAATTAGATGAATTGCTAGGCAGAATTGATAAGCCAATCCAGAAAAAGGGCGTTGACTTTATCCTTAATTTAGATTGTGTCACTAAGGATGGCGAGCGAATAAGTTTCCATACCGGAGAAAATCTGCCGGATTTTACCCCGAAAACTGGGGCTGGCAAGAGAATTGATCCTCAGCTTGTAAGCTACAAGACAGGGGAACCTTATATCGTCTATGATGCCGTCGCTGCCAAGTTGCTTTATGGAGGAGATCAGCCGGTGGCACAAACCAATATTCTCTTCAGGATGCCTTTAAAGGGTCAGGCTGACAACCAGTTCGGTCGCTTGACCGTTACCGAGGCTTATGTAATGGATTTGTTCAAAGGGATTCCAGCACCATACAACAAGTACTATCTGGCCCTTAATGTATCTCTAGATTTTATAAAGAATAAGGGCGCGACAGAAATGGGTTACTGTATCCCCAATATCTTCAATCATTTCTATCTCTCTCTTAATGAAGGGATAATGATGCCCCCCTCTGAGGCGACTTGGCTGGCAGAAAAACCTTTTGCCATGCCGGGCGAAGAAGCTGTGACTGTTTATGAAAAACAGTCCAGAACTGGCATGCTTATATTCTTAGTAGATAAGCCGAGGGAGGATATTGGTGTAACCCAGCTTTCTCTCCATATGTATGACACTGTCAATGGGCATATTGACTTGCCATTGACCGGCAGACTCACCAAACAGATGTTAGCCATGAAAGAACTGCCACAACAGGAGCCTCTAGAGATGAGTAAAGCATTTACACTGACTATTACCGGCAAGACTGAGGAGAAACTGCTGGCAGGTGTGGACCTTACCGAATACAAATATTCACCAGATGAAGTTAATAAAGGGACTAGTTTTCGGGTTATAGAGGCGAGATTTGACAGCAAGGTACAGGCACTATTAGACATTGATCCTTTAGAGCGCTTTTACTACCAAATTGAAACAGACCAGGGTGTGCTTATGACTCCTATGAGTGATATTGTTCATCGTTTACCCTTGGGATTCGTCGGAAGTACTATGCTGGCCCCCGGCTCTTGCAACAATGTCAGGATGCCCTTCGTACTTCCTAATGAACTGTTGTCCACGAAGGCTTCAATCTATGCTGACCTTGCTAGCGGTTCCGGGCAATGGAATATTATGAGAGGCCAGCCCTATAAAACAGGTAGTCTAGGAAAGAAATACTCCCATGAATATATTGATTTGACTATAAACTCCCTTGCCGTTCATCCGGATGATGAATTTCTGGTTGTGCTAGATTTTACCTTGCATGACAAAAAGGACGGAGTAGGCACTTCAGGACTGGAAAGCATCCTACAGCTGGAACGTGGAGAACTAGAGGAAAGCGACAAAGTGTTGCAGGCATTAACAGGACGTAAAGGACTTGGTAATTTTGCCAGTGGCGGTGAAGGTGATTCTGTTATCACCATTAGCGCTGATCATACCAACCGTCTGATATTTGGAGGCACACAAGAAAGTGAAGCCTGGGGTGCCTTTGACGGTCAATCGCGACGGGGCATCTTTCTCTTTAGCCTACCTTCGCGGGAAATAAGTGAATGGAGCTTGACCAGCTCACTTCTGCCAGAACTAAAACTACCGATAAGCGCGGAGCCATATCAGCATGAAGCTTTGCTTGAGCAAAAGCCGGAAATAGAGCTGGACAATAATTTTGAAAAAGAGCTAGCGGAAGCAGTAGAAGGCGCTATATCGGCCTATCTGGCAACTCGTCCTGAGCCAACTAGCATTGCAAAGGTGGGGCTGTCCGACGATGAGGTATTAGGGAAACAGGTGCCGACACCATCTCTGACCTTATACGGTAGTAAGCAAATCAAAGCTTTGCAAAGCGATGGGGATTTTCTCAAGTTGATGCGCAGTCTTCGTTGGGTGCCATCTTACAAAGATATGTTGTCTGGAAGGCCTTGTTACCGCTATGCCCCTGAAGCTGTGATAACCCAAGGCTGGGGTTCCCAATATGATTTGGCGGTCTTGGCCAAAACACTGTTGACCAGATTGGGATACCGGCCGGAATATCGAACAGTTACTCTTACAATGGTGGGACAGGAAAATCTCCGTAGGTTGGGAGCTGTGGAGGAAGTACCAACACATTTGATTGGTCTTGCTTACACAGATGCTGAGGGTAAGCAGAAACTATTCCTACCGGTTTTATCGGCTGATCTCTCAGAACTAGGCGGTCTGGCTTATCTGTCAACGGATGAATTCCCGATTGAACTCGAACCTGCCCAGGCGAATATTTCTATAGAGCTTTACGGAAAACTGACTGGCCCTGCGGCGGGCCTTGCATCGGCTGGCGCAGGGATGTGGGATGCATTAGGGGATGCCCTGTCCGGCGAGGAGGGTGAAGAGGGTGGTTTATATGAGACAGTGACCATCCTTAATCGGCAGCTTTCCCTACCGGATTTAAGTCTCGATCCTATAGATATTAGCTATCTTTCTAAGCCTAAGCCAGATGGAGGTGCTTTGCTGCTACCGGTACTGGATACTCGTCAAGGGTTGATTTATGACCCTAATAGCTGGGTAGACAGCTCCTATTATGAGTTTGAGCGTCTTAACATCATCTTGCAGGACGGTGATTACAGAGACATTCATACCACCGTTTTGTCCAAGGAACAGAAGTTAAATGAGATTATGCATACCTTGGCCTGGGGTGTACCCGAACTAAGTGAAGAGGCTGCCAAGAGCATCGAAGCCATGGCCAAAGCAGAAGCAAAAGCAGCTAAAGAGCCTGCCAATTATTCCATAACCCGCTGGTTGGGTCATGCAACCCTGGCACGGCTAATCAAGGGACTCTCTGAAGCCAGTACAGAATTTGCAAGCACTCTAAATATTACGGCTGGTCGATCGGATCGAGCTATAGCCTTGATGGTGACAACTAAATCAGATGGAAAAACAGCAGAGACTAGTGTCGATTTGGTCAATCATCGCAATCAGCTCCACAACGGTGACGAACATGCCCAACACGCCTATAACCTCATGTACGGCTACTTTGCCAGCGACATGGAGGCGATGGCACTGCCAGGAGAAGAGGGCTATGGCTACATACAGGTCTGGAACAGTCTTCCCGAAGGTGCAAAGATTTTACAGATCGCTATAGAAGACGAAGAAACCATGGAAGTTGCCATCGAGGATCTAAGCCTTAAGGGATATCCGCAGTTACTACTGGAGCGTATGGGCGGACATGACAGCTATAGTTATTATCCACCCAAAGTACTCTATCTGGTTCCTGACCGGCCTGCAGAGATCAACGGTAAAGCTAGATGGGCCTGGTTGGAGATTGATCTGGAGACTTATGATGTTGTATCGGTCTTTGAGACAGGTGAGCGTGCGGGAATGGGTGAATATTTGATCGGCTGTCTTCCTGGAAATGGTAATTACGGTGAAGTAGGTGCCGGAATGTTAGTAGGTGTTACAACGGCCGGGGGTACTGTTGCCGCTTATACCTTGACGGGAGCAGAATATAAAGAAGTAATCAAAATGGCAAAAATCAAATGTACAGAGATTGGTGCTTTGATCGGCTTAACCACTGGTACAACAACTGCCATTGACGCAGGCGGAAAAATTGCGGAAGGAGTGTCAAAGAACAATCTAGCTAAACTTTTTGAAGCCAATGAAATGATCTGGTTCAATAAGCTGACTTTTAGTGACGGCTATAATGCTGCGGTGGAATTCTACTTCAAAAACATCGACTAAGAGGAGGTTAGCCATGAGTATGGATAAAAAGATTCCCGAGTTCACGGCAAAATGTCGGACGGTACGGGGAAACTCCTGCTTTTACCTGACCTTCTTTTGCGAAGCATGCGGCAGGGGATATTCCCCTCCGCCCCTTGTCTGCAATACTCCTAATGAGGCTCTGCATTTGGGTGAGCAGGATGCCCGGTTGCACTTCAATCGTTGCAGATCTTGCCACCGCTGGGTGTGCGATGAGCACTTTAACGAGAATGGCATGATGTGTACTGATTGTATGCCAAGAATTTGTATTCAATGTGGTTTTATGGCATCTAAAAATGAACAGTTTTGCACTATGTGTGGTACACCATTATTTTAAAAATAGAAAGGATGAGTAAGATGAGTGATTTGCTTGGCGGTCTTGGTGGGCTTATGAAAGGACTTACTGGCTTTATGCCCCAGGATGATCCAGATGTAAAGGTGATGATGACAAGGACAGAAGTAAGTGATCTGCAAAAGCAGGAGACAGAAATCTATGCGCAGATAGGGCGGCAAGCTATAGCGGAGGGTCTTGTTAAGTTTCCTGAATTGGAAAGCAGGCTGCGCCTAGTCCAGGAGAATCTATCTGCAGCCCAAGCTAAACTGAAAAACGCAGAGGAAGAAAAGGAAGCCAAAGAAGCGGCTAAACGCATGGAGACAGCGAAACAGACTTGTTCTTCCTGTGGTACCTACAATCCAGAAGGCGTCAAGTTTTGTCAGGAGTGCGGCTCCAAGCTGGGAGTGCTCATCTGTAGCCAGTGTGGTGCTTCCTTATCGCCCGGAACTCGCTTTTGCGGTGAGTGCGGCGCAAGGCAGGAGGAATAATATGGCTTCCTATAAACAGGCATGCTTACATTGTGGCTCTTACATTGAACCTGATTCACTATATTGTCCCTATTGTAAGCGTAAGGATCCCTTCGGGTATCATTGTCCCACTTGTCATTATCCTATAGAAAAAGGGCAGTCTGTTTGTAGTGGCTGCGGCAGGGCATTGTATATTTCATGTCCTGCCTGCAGCAAGCAGACCTTTGTACAGGATAAATGTGAGGAATGCAATACATCGTTAATGATTCGCTGTGCTAATCCCCGTTGCGGTGCAGAACAATTTTTTGAAAATATTAAATGTACTGCCTGTGGTAAAAAAATTAAAACCAAAAAGTAAATGAGGTGAAACTATGTTGCAATCCTTTACAAGGAATTATGAAGACAATTCCACCGAGGCGGGATTTCAGTTTACCTTCTACTGCGATCTCTGTCAGGATGGACATAAAAGTAGCTTTATAGAATCAGAGACCTACAAAAAAGGTCGGGGGCTACGTGGGCTAGCCCAGGGCGCTGGTGTGTTAGGCAGTTTGCTTGGTGGGCGGATGAGTAGCATAGGTTATTCTCTGGAACGCGGAGGCAGCGTGCTATCAGAACGTTTTGAGGGCATGAGTCCCGAATGGCAGAAGGAGCATGAAAAAGCTTTTGCTAGAGCGAAGAATGAAGCCCAACGGCATTTTAACCGTTGCCACGGTTGTCGAAGATGGGTTTGTGATGCCTGCTATAACGAGGATGAGGGGCTGTGTACTGAATGTGCACCAAGGCAGGAAATTTCAGTGGCCAAGGCCCGTGCCGAAGCTATGCTACGTAATATTGAAGAAGCCGCAGAGAGTGCTGTTGTTTGGAAAGGAAAATTAGAAAGTAAAACAACTGTCTGCCCTACATGTGGCAAACCTGCAGGAACGGGTAAGTTCTGCAACAACTGTGGTGCATCGTTGGCGTTGGCTGTTTGTCCTAAATGCAAGGCGGAAAATGCACAGGGAGTACGCTTCTGTAATCACTGCGGTGCTTCCATGAATGCTTCCACAATAGGCCAATGTTCCAATTGTGGTGAGAAAAACCCGCCAGGCACAAAATTCTGTGGCAATTGCGGGAACAAGCTGTAAAGTGAATTAATAAAGTTTAGGAGAGATGAAGATGAAAAAAATTATTAGCCTTATTGTTGTGTTTGTACTTGCTATGTCCCTTACCGGTTGTGGAGTAAAGGAGAAATTAGGAGAAAAGGTTGCAGAAAAGATTATCAAGGATATTGGAATCGGCGATATTGATATCGATGGAGATGAGATAACAATTAAGGGTGAAGATGGCGAAAAACTGGTTATAGGAGAAGCTAAGTGGCCCAAGTCCGCTTTGGCAAAAAAAATCCCCGAATTAAAGGATGGAAAAGTCGTGGGAGTGTTGGAAACAAAAGAGTCACTGGTGATTAATCTGGAAGAGGTATCTGAGAAGAACTTCACAAATTATCTAGAAAAAATTAAACGAAGCTATCCCGATGAGTCTTTAAATATGGAATCGGACGGAGATGTGACCTATGCAGCAGAAGATGGCAAAGGTTTTGGAGTAATGGTTATGTATACGACAGGCGGAGACGTCACTATCAGTGTAACGAAAACGTCATAAAGCCCATATAATTGTAAATGTTGAGCGAATATAATATATCTTTGATATAATATCAGAGTAGATATTTGCTGCTTGAGGGGAAATGAGCAAACTACGGTTCTGTCATTATCATGAGTACGAAGGAGGATTTCCGTGAATTGTAGTTGCCACGATAATAGCCATTCTAACTGCATAAAAAGTGTACCGATCTTTAAAGAATTAAATCAGGATGAGATGCTGGAAATTGCCCACATTACTTCTGCCAGAACTTACAAAAAAGGAGAAATGGTGTACATGGCAGGTAATGAAGGCGGGACACTTTTCGTTTTGCATACAGGCAGAGTTAAAATTTTTCGACTAAACGCAAGTGGCAAGGAACAGGTAATCCGAATTATAGGACCGGGGGAATTCATGGGTGAACTAAGCCTTTTTAGCTCTGTTCCACTGACTGATAATGCAGAGGTTTTAGAAGCCTCTACAATGTGCGTGATTGAAGGGAAAAAGCTTAAAGAACTTATGGCAAAATATCCCTCAATTGCTTTTAAGGTAATGGAGGAGTTAAGCCGTCGCTTGGAAAAGGTTGAAAACCTAGTAGAAGCGATTAACCTTAACACAGTGGAACAAAGGGTTGCTCAAGAATTACTTGCTCTTTCTGATGGGCAGAATGAGATTGTATTGAACATGACAAAAGGTGATCTGGCTTCACAGATAGGTATGAGTCAGGAAACTTTAAGCCGAAAGCTAGCATCATTTCAAGAGGAAGGACTTATAATACAAAAAGGACATAGAAAAATTACAATTAAGGATAGAGAAGCACTAGAACAGAAAAGTCAGGCCTAAAGCCGATCTTAAATTTAAAGAATACAATGTTATGCGAATGGAAATATTCCACGAATACCCCCGAATTTTAATTCGGGTTTTTTTCTGAGAATAAACTTTTTTATTTATCCTAAATTGTCAAAAAATAACGAACTATTGATAAATAGGCAGAACAATGGAGAAATAAGCCTACTCAATAGGACTAAAAACCTATGCGGATGGGACATAAGACTGTTGTAAGAATATGTATATTGTGATAATTTGTTGGTAATACAAGAATAGGAGGCTCGGTATGAACGGTTTAGCTATTGGAAGCGAGGAAGAATTAGTTCTTAAAGCCCAAAATGGCGACACTGAAGCATTAGAAAAAGTTCTTATTATGTATCGAGGCTTCGTGAGATATATTAGCCAAAAATACTACTTAAAGGACGGAGATCATCAAGATTTATATCAGGAGGCTAATATTGGCCTATTAGAGGCAATTAAAGCTTATGACCATAATTCCAAAGTTAAGTTTCGTAACTTTGCTTTTCTCTGCATTAAACGGGAATTGGATTCAATGATAAGTCGTTCTAACAGAAAAAAACGTCAAGTCTTGAATAATGCGATACCTATTTATTCTTATGTAGAAGAAGAAAATGATCGTTTTGGGACAGAATATTACTCCGGTGAAAATTTCTTAAAGGATGACAGTGCTACTCCTGAGGCTAATGTTATTGCTAAGGAGGGCTTGCAAGAATTGATGGAGTTTTTGCAAAAGGAGTTAACTGTTTTGGAGCAAAAGGTACTTTTCCTAAGAATAGAGGGCTTAAGTTACCGTGAGATTACTGATGTCTTGTCTATCCAGACAAAGGCAGTAGATAATGCAATACAAAGAATTCGCAGAAAGGTTAATTCGGCTTATAATTCGGCCACGGCCTAAGTTTTGTTTAAGCAGTAAGCTATATACATATAGGTATGAATCAACATAGATAGTAAAAAACCGATCAGGCAGATCGGTTTTTATTGTTGGGAATATAACAAGGGTCGGGCACCATCAGAAATCTTTGATTGTGTTGAAGGCAGGGTTCATAAAGCTACGTAATAGTCAGAAAAGGTGAGATAAGAGCAGGAAGTTAGGCCATAAGCGGCCTAAATGGTTAAATTCCGCTTGTGAAATTGTTGCATATTACCTTATTAATTTTGTTATAATAAGATTAAAGGTCAATAAAGGTCAGGTGAAATAGCATGAGTCTTTCCCGAAGAATAGAAGAGTACATTAAGAGATTACTGACGGAAACTGGTGATGCCATAGAATTGCAGCGTAGTCATCTGGCAAATACATTTCAATGTGTGCCCTCCCAGATAAATTATGTGTTAAGTACAAGATTCACCCCATCTCAAGGCTATTTGGTGGAGAGTAAGCGTGGAGGCGGAGGTTATCTGAGGATTATTAAGTTATCCTGGGATGAAACCATGGCGTCTGAGGCTAAGCAAGTACTTCAGAATGAAAACACAGGCCTTGAACAATGGGAAGTAGAAGGCATGCTTAAGCGTCTGTATGAAGAAGCACGAATAACTAAGCGGGAATATTTTATTTTAAAGAGCATCATCAGTAGGGATACTTTACAGGTGGAATTACCACAGCGGGATATATTAAGAGCCAGAATAATTCAGGCCGCTCTAACGGCCCTAAACCGTAGTGATTTATAATTTCGAGGAGGGATAAGATGTGAATTGTCAAAAATGTCAACAACGGCCGGCCAGTATTCATATTGCCCAGATAGTAAACGGGGAAAAACATGAAACTTACCTCTGTGAAGTGTGTGCTCAGGCCGAAAAAATTACTGTGGAGATTCCACAATTACCTATAGATAATTTAAAAAACTTACTTGGCTTTTTGGGTCAAAGTTATCTAACGGAACAGGGCTCTTACCAATCGGTCTGCAAAAATTGCCAAACTTCTTATAAGAAAATATATGAAACTGGTTATGTAGGTTGTAGTGAGTGCTATGATCAATTTTCGTCTCAGCTAGAAAATGTTGTTCAGAAAATACATGGGATGCAGAAACACCGCGGCAAGATTCCTAATCGTCTAGGTGCCTCTTTCCGGGTTAAGAGGGACTTAGAGGATTTGAGGCTCCAATTGCGGCAGGCTGTGGAAAGAGAAGAATATGAAAAAGCGGCAGAACTGCGGGATAAAATTAAGTTGTTGGAAGAACAACAAAGTCTGGGGCAGGTGTAAGATGATGATTGATAAGATTGTCTCCCAACCCGGTAGTAATTGGACTAAGGGCGACGGCTCTCATAATAATATCGTTATAAGCTCACGTATTAGGTTGGCGAGGAATATTGAAAAGCTTCCGATGCCTTATTTAAAAAACGAGAGCAGTAGCTTTACAGTCTTAGAAAAGACGCGCCTAGCCTATGAGGAATTAAATCTTAAGGAAC
>JAPXME010000016.1:0-16191 GCA_033809185.1 Clostridiaceae bacterium | reverse complement strand
CGCTAAGGTAGCTTAAAAGGGTACTTTTTCAGCGGTCTCGGACGTTTCATCTGTCTTGCCCAAGCAAGATAGATGAAACGTCCCCTTGTCTTTTTTGTCCCTTGTCTTTTTATTCGTGACGTAAAGCCTCTATGGGGTCTAAATTGGCAGCCTTGTAAGCGGGGTAAACCCCGAAGAATAGGCCAATTCCGGCGGAGAAAAAGAAGGAGAGCATTATGGCTCCAGGGGAAATGACAGAAGGCCAACCAGCCAATGTGGAAACAGCAACAGCTAAGAGACCACCTATTAATATCCCAATCAATCCTCCACCCACGCTTAAAAAGATGGATTCTAAGATGAATTGAAACATAATATTTCGGCGCTTGGCTCCTAAGGCTTTGCGGATACCTATTTCTCTGGTTCGCTCTGTGACGGAGACTAGCATTATGTTCATAATTCCGATACCACCGACTAGCAAGGAGATGCCGGCAATGGCACCTAGCATAATACCCAGAGTTTGCGTAGTTTGATTGATAATATCCAGTAACTCGTCCTGACTGGTTACTCGAACAGAATCATCCCGTCTGTTGATCTGATCGAAGACAGCAGAAATGTGACTAACCGCCAAGGAAGCCTCTTCAGCACTCCTGGCCTGAAAGTATATGGAGGCGATTTGTTTGGTGCCAACTAAACGCTGAAAAGTTGTTAAGGGGATCAGAATTAAATCATCATTGTCCATTCCGAAGGTGGACCCTTTTTCATCCAGGATCCCTACTATGGTAAAGGATTGACCTTTGAGAATGAGTTTTTCCCCTAATGGTGATTGCTCCGCAAAGAGTTGCTGGGCCACTGTATTTCCTATCACAGCAATATTGGAACGCCTATCTAAATCATCTTGGCTAATGAAGCGGCCGCTAGCAATACTTGCGGCTTTGACTTGCAGATATTCAGGTATAGTCCCTTCCATAATAGTATTATAAGTCTTGTTAGCGTATTTACTTGTCACATTAGTAGAGATAGTGGGGAGGGCTTTTACTACAGTGGGGACTCGTTCCAGCATCTCTGATGCATTTTCCGTAGTTAGTGGGGTACCACGTGAGGGCATAACAATAATCAAATTAGAACCCATACTGGAAATGCTATCAGTTACACTCTTAGTTGCTCCTTGACCGATGGAGATTAAAGCGATAACAGCGCCTACACCGATAATGATTCCTAAGGCTGTTAATAAGGAGCGGATTTTATTATCTTTTAGGGCTGAGACTGCCATTTTGATTCCTTCCCAAATATTCATTGGCTCACCGCTTCCTGTTCAACAATGTTCTTAGCTATTAACGGCTGGGCCACCTTTTCGTCGCTCTGCATTAAGCCATCTTTAAAGCGGACGATGCGCTTGGTATGGTGGGCCACCTGTTCATCATGGGTTACCAAAATGATAGTTCGCCCTGCTTGATTTAGTTTCTGAAAAATACTTAAAACTTCATTGCCAGAATGACTATCCAAAGCACCAGTGGGTTCATCGGCTAGAATTAACTGGGGATCACCTGCTAGAACCCTAGCTATAGCTACTCTTTGCTGTTGACCCCCAGATAATTCTGATGGTAAATGCTTTACCCGGTCGGCCAAGCCAACTGCGGCCAAAGCCTCTTCAGCTTGCTTACGGCGTTGTTTGGCTGGGATTCCACGGTAGATTAGAGGTAGAGCTACATTTTCCAAGGCAGTTAGTTTAGGCAAGAGGTTAAAGCTTTGAAAGATAAAGCCCAAGTATTTATTACGGATTTCGGCTAATTGATCATCATCTTTTTGGCTGATATCTTCACTAGAGAGGTAGTAGTGGCCGCTTGTAGGACGATCTAGACAGCCTATTATGTTCATGAAGGTGGATTTTCCGGAGCCTGAGGGTCCCATAATGGCTACGAATTCACCTTCTGCAACTTCCAGATCGATAGCTTGTAAAGCTGCAACGGTAATATCCCCGGTCTTATATAATTTTTGTAGTTTTTCAGTCTTTAACAGCATCTTCTCACGACCTTAATCTCTATTTGGTGGAGATGGCGGCATATTCCTATCCAGGGAATCACTATTACTGCCGGGATTTCTGCTGGAATTTGCTCCCTGAGAATGAGGCCCATCCGTTTCTTGACCACCAAACATAATTTCAATACCGCGTTTTTCAGCTATAGCTACCACTACCTCTTCTCCCTCTTGTAAACCGCTAATAACTTCAACCCAACGATCAGTGATTAAACCAACCTCAATTATTCTGTTTTGGGGAACTCCATCAACCATGACTTGGATAGTACTCTGCCCATTTTCGGTTGTAACAGCTTCTGACGGTACTCGAAGGACATTTTCTTTTTTCTCTAGAAAGATGGTAGCTGTGGCGGACATACCGCCTTTAATACCTTCGGCATAGTCTACGGCTAAAGTAACATCATACCTGGTAATTTCGTTAATGGTGGTTCCTTCATAGGCGATGCCGATAATCTTTCCTGTTAGCTTTTTATTAGGTAAAGCATCAACTTCAATAGTTGCTTCTTGGCCCATGGTAATTTTATTAATATCAAGTTCGTCTACAGCGATAGTCATTTCAGTCTGTGTAAAACTACTTACGACTGCTAATTCTTGTTCCAGGCTAGAACTACTTAACTCCTCACCGGGAGATACGGCCAATGATACGACGACGCCGTCAATAGGGGAGATAACAAAGAGACTATCGTGCTTGTCTTTGGCTGTCAGGTAACTATCATAGCTTTGTAGGACCTTTAGTTCCTGTTTTTTAATTACCTCATCATCAGGGTTGATTAATTGACGAAGTTCATCCTCGGCATTTTCCAATTGTAATCGGACTTCTTTTAATTGTCTTTCCAATTCAGGATTACTTAGGAGCATTAAAGGCTCTCCTTTGGATACTTTTGCCCCTTGTTCATGGTAAATCTCAACTACGGTACCGCTGACTTCTGCTAACATTTCATCTGATTGGGCATAGCGGATATAGCCGGGTCCCTGTTTATAATGGAAGAGCTCCCGCTCAGGGTCATGGACCACGAAGATAGTATTATAGGTCTGCATACCTTCACGGATTGCTTCATTAGGCTGGGTCAGTTCGAGTATGACCTGGAATTTGCCACTGGTGGGGTCTCCGGTAAAGGCAACTTCTTTTACTTTACCTTTAAGGTTTTGACCGATTCCTTTAACATAAATATCTGCCTCCATCCCGGGGGCAATGCTAATGATATCTTTATCATCCAGTTGGGCTACGACTTCTACTTCATTGGATGTGGCAAACTTAACTGCTTTTTGCCCGATACTTACCTTCTGGCCGATAGATAATTCATGGCTAAGGATAGTACCGTCAAAGGGGGCTTTAAAGGTTAAACTCTCAACTTCCTCTTCTTTTTTGTTGAGAGCAATTTGATATTGCTCTACTTTTAATTGGGCGGCTCTAATGGTCGGCGAGCTAATATTAGGCTCAAGTAATTCGTTCAAATCCTTTTGTGCCAACTCCCATTGGATTGTAGCCTGCTTACTTTGGCTGGCAATTAATTCGTTATTAATTCGTAGAATAGGATCGCCGGCCTTAACTTGGCTTCCTTCATTAACAAAGACTTCTTCTACCCTTCCGCCAGCTTTGGACTTTAAGACAAAACGCTCACTAGGACGCAGGGTTCCCGTTCCTTGGATGGTTTGTTCAATGGTTCCCCGCTGCACCGTAGAGGTCAAGATACCGGCTGTAGTTGAAGCTGGCTTTTGACCATTGTTTATGCGGATAAAAAGGGCGAAAATTATTAGTATAGTAATTATTGTTACTGTGATTTTTTTAGCTGTCCAATTGCTAAAAAATCTTGCTAGTTTAGAGTTACGCATTAATGATATTTCTCCTTCCATAAAAAATAGCTCCTGTGATGTGTTTGCTAAAGATAGTTAGTGGGCTAATTAATTATATCAAAGAATATGTCAAAATGATGTCCCGGCGGTGAATGTAGGTAAAAACTCCGCTGGCTAACATTGTCAAGAAACTTATCAAGGACAATCATAGCATTATGCAGAATAAAGAGGAAGGCGTCTAATTAAAAATGGTTAGTGTTAGAGGAGGGGAACTTTTTTCTTGTATTAGCGTCATAAGAATAAGGCTTTAATGGATTGAATTATATTAGGGGAAGGTGTGATTATTTACATATGCGTGAAAAGTTTACCAGCAAGGGGTGGCGAATATTTTTAATTGTGGTACTCTTAGCTGCTTTCTTAATTCAACCAGCTAATCATACTCAAGCCGTATCAAGTATTAGGCTGGTTATTGACGGCAAGCAGGTTGATTCTGATTCAGATCCTATAAATATTAACGGCCGTACCTTAGTTCCTATTCGGGTAGTCTCAGAGAAGCTTGGGGCAAAAGTGGAATGGGACGAAGAGACTAGAACCGTCTCGATTACAAAAGGCCAACGGAATATTTTTTTGCGTATTAACAATCGTCTAGTTGATTATAGCGAAGGTCAAACGAACTATAGCTTAAGTGATGTGGCTCCATTAATCAGAAATTCTCGGACCTTTGTGCCTTTACGTTTAGTTGGAAATGCTTTAGGTGTAGAGGTCAAATGGGATGATCGGACCCGGACAGTTTTTGTTAATTCAAATCTGCCGCCGGAAGCCCCAGGAGGATATCATCTGTCTATTCCAGGGATTAAGCATAATCAGGTAATTAGCGGCAAGACTCAATTGCAAGCTGTAGTAGCAGAAGGTATGCCGTCAAATGGGGCAGAGGTCAAATTCTACCTCTTAGACAGAAATACCGGCAGGGGTTTTGTAATTGCTCGAGGAACAGACCTTAACCGCGCCTATACTTGGTTACCTGATCCTGCCTTGAGTGGGGAGCGTATCTTAGGGGCAGCAATTTATGACCAAACAGGTAATTACATAGCGGGGACCGTTATTCCAGTGCAGGTCCAGATAGAACCCCAAGTAACTATCACAGGAGCAGTTGAAGGTCAAACAATCAGCGGAAACTTGAACCTGGGAGTAGCCAGCAATTTCTTAGCTGAATATGTCAAGTATGAGTTTATCAATCATGATACTGGTAAGACCTGGACAACAGATCCGGCAGATCCTGAGGGGCCATATGCTTGGAATCCGGAGTTCCCTGATAACGGAAAAACGACAATAACGGCTCTAGCTTATGACGGCTTAGGTCGGGAATACCGGGGACAGCCGCTGACAGTGAATGTTAATATTACTAAAGCAGTATCCTTTAGAGGGGTATCTAACGGAGCAACTATAACTAAGCCAGTGACCTTGTGGGTTGATAGAAATTTCCCCATTACCCAGGTAGATTACATCCTAAGAAACCCTGCTACAGGTACAGAAGAATTGCTAGGGCGTTACGGATATGTAAGCCATTATTGGTTCCCTGGTCCGGACAAAGCCGGTACTTGGGAATTGTATGGCATCGTATTAGATACAGCAGGAAGAAGATATGAGACAGAGCCAGTTACAGTAAAGGTATCTGCTAACCCCCTCCTTTTGGTTGAGGGCGTAGGACCTAATCAGGTAATCACAGGAGAAATCAAGGTCAAGGCTAAAGCTAATGTTCCTGTTAGCAATATTACATACACCCTGACCAACAACGCCACAGGTGCTGTGAAGACTCTTGGCAGCAGTACAACACTTGAAGGGGAAATTCCTTGGTCCCCAACAAAAGGAGACGATGGCAATTACAGCTTCCGGGCTGTAGCTACAGCTACTAATGGTCAGACCTTGCAAAGCGAAACAATTCCAGTGCGGATCTATACGGGTACCATTTATTCAGCCAAACCGATTATCGCTAAAGATCAATTTAAGGACTTTGCTTCCCAATTAGCGGTAGGCTCGATGCAAAAGACCGGTATGTCCGCAGCTCTGCAGACAGCTCAGGCTATTCTAGAAACAGGTTGGGGTCAAAGCTCTCCTGTAGATAAGTATTCTGGTCAGATGTCCAACAATCTTTTTGGTATAAAAGGTAAAGGGCCAGCCGGCTCAGTAACCTCTAATACCTGGGAGGAATATAACGGTACGACTTTCCGCGTAGACGCAGCCTTTAGAGCTTATAAAAGTCCTGCTGAGAGCTGGGACGATCATAAAAGCTTATTGCTAAATGCTGCTAGATATGCTCCTTACCGTGAAGTTATGCATAATAGTACTCAAGGAGCCTGGGCTCTAAGAAGATGTGGTTATGCCACAGATTCAAAATATCCTACTAAGTTAATCAACTTGATTAAGCAGCATCAATTATATCTTTTGGACGAAGTCACGATCTAGAATTATTGGAATTAGAATAACAAGAACGGGAGTACCGATTCCGCGCCTAGAAATGTCTATACTCATAGCGTAAGAAATCCCTTACTGGTCGAAAATCGCATCCATGTTTATTGCTCCCTGCCCGACACATCCTGTGTCGGGCAAAGTGATTTCTAACGTTATTTCGTAAAGACATTTTCGCTATGCTCGTCAAAGGTACTCCCGGTTTTTGTTATTCTCCATTTTTCTGAATAGGAAGATCTCTAAAAGCTAATTTCAAGTTTTTCCGGCTCTGGATAAGTAACGCCAAAAGTTTCGACAGTCACAGTTTTCATACACTGCTCTTCTTCAGGACGGTCATAACGATCCGTTGGTACATTGACAATGCGATCCACAACCTCCATACCAGAGATGACCTTACCGAAAGATGCATATTCGCCGTCTAAATGTGGAGCCTCCTCCACCATAATAAAAAATTGAGAACCAGCGGAATTATACTGCGCACTTCTGGCCATGGAGACTACACCACGCTCATGCTTAAGGTCGTTGACGAAAGCATTTTGTGTAAATTCTCCGGGAATTCCATAACCAGGTCCGCCCATACCAGTACCAAGAGGGTCACCGCCTTGAATCATAAAGCCGGGGATAACACGGTGAAAGATCGTACCGTTATAAAAACCATTCTGGATTAAGTAGATAAAGTTGTTAACGGTGTTAGGAGCAACCTCCGGATATAGTTCAATCTTAATTTCATCGCCATCCTCCATCTCAATTGTGACAAGTGGATTTTGCTTCATACCTTTCTTCCTTTCCTAGTTTCTGATTGCTATATTATACCTGAATCAATGGAAAAATGGTAGGAGGCAAAAATATAGTATTTACAAAAGGGCAAAAGGAGAGTAAAATTAATCTTAACATATGAACACATACTCATATGTAAACATATTAATACTAGCTAGCATAGGTATAGCATGGATGAATTAATTAGGAGTAAATTCATTGGTATGTCTAAGGAGGCAAGACAATGGTAGAAGACAGATGTGAAATACAGTGTGTTGATCAGGATAAGGTATTGAAGGTTAAAGAAAATGCTCTTACAGAGGAAGAGGTGCTGGGCTTAGCGGAAACCTTTAAGATTCTTAGCGACGGGACAAGAATAAAAATATTGCAGGCACTATCTCAGGAAGAATTATGTGTCTGTGATTTGGCCGAAGTGGTCGAGATGTCTCAATCTTCAGTATCTCATCAATTAAGGCTGCTTAGGACGGCTCGCTTAGTCAAATTCCGCAAGGCTGGTAAAATGGTCTATTATTCTTTGGATGATGAGCACATTGTTCAGCTTTTCAGCCAAGGATTGGCTCATATCAGGCATCGCTAATTGCTAACCTAGGTAAGAAAACTAGCGAAGGATTATTTTAGACATAAATAGATTGGAGCACTAGAAATGAAGGAGAAAAAGGAATTTGTTCTGACAGGTTTGGCTTGCGCCAACTGTGCAGCGAAAATAGAAGAACAACTCAATAGATTGCCCGGCGTTAGTGGAGCTGTAGTAGATTTTGGGAGCAGCATATTGGTTATGGAAATTCAGAATAATAAAATTAATGACCTAAAGGCCCAAGTACAGCAAATTGTAAAGAAGATAGAACCCCAGGTTGTAGTTAAAGAAAGAGAGGAAGCTGAAGCAAGTAAAGATGAGGGTAACCCCTTTCCTTGGCGCAGGTTGGTTCCCGGCATTATAAGCTTTACCTTTGTAATAGCTTTTGAACTACCGGATCAACTAGAACTCCTTCTTTATCTAGTTAGCTATTTTCTAATCGGTGGACCGGTTATTTGGCAGGCCCTGCGGAATATTTTTCGGGGCCAGGTGTTTGATGAAAATTTTTTAATGACTATTGCTACAATCGGAGCTTTTACTATAGGTGAGTATAGTGAGGCCGTAGCGGTTATGCTTTTCTATGCTGTAGGAGAAGGATTGCAGGATCTAGCGGTGGACCATTCCAGACGTTCAATTAAATCTCTGCTGGTTCTACGCCCGGATTATGTAAATTTGGTGCAGGGGGAAGAAGTTCTGCAGGTAGAACCGGAAGAGGTGGCAATCGGGGACTTATTCCTGGTTAAACCAGGGGAGAGAGTACCCTTGGACGGTATTGTTCGGGAGGGTGAATCACAAGTTGACACATCAACCTTAACAGGAGAGTCAAGACCCTATACTGTCAACAGTGGCTCAGAAATCTTAAGTGGTTCTATTAATACTACAGGACTACTTACAATCGAAGCTACTAGAGAATACAGCCAATCTACGGTAGCGAAAATAATGGACTTGGTGCAAAGCGCCAGTGCTAGAAAAGCGCCTACCGAAAAATTTATCACTAAGTTTGCCAAGTTTTATACGCCAGTTGTGGTTGCTATTGCGGCCTTAGTAGCAGTATTGCCTCCTCTTATTACCGGTGCACCTTTTGATCTGTGGCTCTATCGGGCTTTAATCTTCTTGGTAATCTCCTGCCCATGTGCTTTGGTAATTTCTATACCTTTAAGCTTTTTTGCTGGGATAGGGGCGGCCTCTAAACAGGGGATCTTAGTTAAAGGCGGGAACTATCTGGAAGCCCTCAATCAGGTTTCTTGTGTCGTATTTGATAAAACAGGAACACTTACTAAGGGCAGTTTCGAGGTTATTGCTGTAATGCCGAGTCCAGAAAGCAAAGTTGGGCCAGAAGAATTACTGCATACTGCTGCTCAGGCTGAGTATTATTCTACCCACCCTATTGGTCTTTCAATTTTACTAGCGGCAGGGGAGATAGAAGCAGAGGAGATTAAGTCTTATCAAGAGGTAGCAGGCAAGGGTGTATCTGTTCAAATAGCCGGAGAAGAAATCCTGGCAGGAAATGAAAGGTTTCTGGCTGAAAAGGGGATTAACTGTAGTACACCTGGGGAATACGGCACTGTTGTTCACGTGGCACGTGCTGGGCAATATCTAGGATATCTGGTTATCAGCGACGAGATAAAAAAAGATAGCTTGACTACTATAAAAGGATTAAAAGGCCTAGGGGTTAAAAGGACTGTGATCTTAAGCGGAGATAACAGGGCTACTGCCCAAAGGGTAGCTGAAGAATTAGAAATTGCTCAAGTCTTTGCCGAACTCCTACCTCAAGATAAGCTAGCGAAGATTGAGGAATTAAGCCAAGAACTCCCGGGTAAGGTAGCCTATATGGGAGACGGGATCAATGATGCTCCCGTATTGGCCGGAGCTGATCTAGGTATTGCTATGGGAGGATTAGGCTCGGACGCTGCAATTGAAGCTGCAGATATTGTTCTGACAACAGATGAACCCAGTCGCATAATAACTGCCATTCATATTGCGCGGCAAACCCATTCAATTGTCTGGCAGAATATCTTTCTGGCTCTGGGCGTAAAAGTGATTGTACTTATCTTAGGGATAAGTGGTCTAACTAGTATGTGGGCGGCAGTTTTTGCTGATGTAGGGGTTGCCTTACTAGCCGTAATGAATTCCCTTAGGATTTTAAGAGTGAAGTAATAAATGAGGATTTTCTTGTGTAATAGTGAAGAATAACGAGAACAGGAGTACCGATTCCTCACCTGGAAATGTCTAAACTCATACCGTAAGAATTTGCTTGCCGGTCGAAATTCGCCATCCCTGGCTCAATTCTTCCTGCCTGGCACGTCCTGTGCCAGGCTAAGCAATCTCTAACAGTATTTCATTAAGACATTTTCGCCAGGCTCGTCAACGGTACTCCTGTTCTCGTTATTCTTACATTCTGTAATGTTAAAAAAATCGGAAACTGAATTATCTAGAAACTCGTCAGACTGTGTGTTCTGTAGGATTTTTCTGCAATTTTTCTAGAATAGGTTTATAGAATAGTAAGGAGAAGTTTCACTGACTATTGTGCCGTCAGATAAATCCATAACGGTAACTTTGATTTTATAGAAAGGTGAGGGGGTGAAAGGGTACCAATCGAAGTAGTTATTGGTTGTCCAGATGCCGTACTGAACCGGGAGGATACCGTTATAGACGTCAAATTTGTAGAGCTTATTATCACTTCCTCCCCATGTGTTACAAGTCCAACGAATTGGATTATAGATTTTTTGTGGACTGGGCTTATCAGCAATCAAGCTTTCAATAGTTAACGAGATAGGCTCTGGATTTGGTTTTGGTAACGGCGTACTATCTTCACCAAGTTCTATGCTGACCTGCATAGTATCGGCACTGTCTGAGATAATATTGACAGTAATGTCGGTTGCTTGTCCACAATAAAGACTGCTGTCAGGAGTTGTTTCATTACTAAAAAGGGTGTTAACGTAAGGGTTGTAGTAATGTTCAAGTTTGCCGCTTGTCATATTTCTAGTATCCAACTGGCTAAACCCTAAGATACCTTCATTTGCTTCTTCTAAATCCACGAATTTGTGCTCTTCGTTATTATTAGTTTGTTGTCCTTGGTCAATATGCCAGATAGCAATACCTCCTATGCCTATAGAGTATTGCAAGGGGGCATCGAAGCCGTTAAATTGGCGGTTTTCTAATAGAAAGTATTCATAAGGGTTCGCTGTTGGTATTTTTAAGACATTATAATTGTAAGGTGAGGCGTTAAGGGTATAAATGCCGCTAGAAGTAATAACCTGGGGGTTAACAAAGCCTAAAAAGGATTTACTCCAAGGATCTAAGTGTACAGGAGTAGTGCCTGGAAACTCCCCAGTCATATCACCCCAATTGCCTGAACCCATCAAGCTATGGATACCTACTCCCGATGATGAACCGTCTATATCGTAAAGATCCCTCAGACCCAGGTCATGCCCTAGTTCATGACAAAAAACTCCGATAGTAGCAATATGGTCACCATGCATTTCGCCTTGTACCGTATGATAACCTACATATCTGACCCCGTCTAATTCAATTCCACCTAGTTGGCCATGACGAGCCCAGACACTTGGTTTACGGGAGGTATAAGATCTTTCATATCCGGCAAAGACGGCAATTATATGCAGTTCATCTGACATTAAGACGCCGTTATTGTTAAGATCGTAGCGGGAATAATCTATATAGGGGTCGGCTGCTTGCAGGGCTTCTTGTACAACTTTACCGGAAGGTTTATCAAGCCAATTAAATGTATCGGGGTGATTATAAGGAAGTGTAACTCTTATTACTCCGTCATTTTCTGTTTCATTGATTTCTTCCGCTGGTATAAGGTAAAACAAATCATTGGAAACCTCTTTAAAGTAGGTATTAACTGTCTTTCCTGAATTACCGAAAATCAAATTACTCCAAATAGCTGGATCAGGGTTTTGCATACTAATATCTGCAAATTCTACTAGAAGTACTAAAGCATGATGAGGTCCTGTTATCCTGGGTCCCGTTGGATCTGAAGAAGACAGGGTGTTAATTGAAGGAATGTTATCAACTGAAGGAATATTTGAAAGAGCAAGACATTCAGAGAGGTTGTTTACAGTTATTTCACCTGTAGTTTTTTGGGAAGGACTAAAGGTAGTTTTGCCAGGTTGTAAACCTGTTGAAGTCATGGTGGCATGTTTGTAGTTGCCGTCAGGACTTAACATTAGTATTTCTCCTGTTACTGTCTCTAGCCAATTTAATCTTTCATCACCACGAATATAGGCCTTAAATTTCTCCCCGGAAGGTTGCGTAAATTCACAGATATTGTTGGCAGAGGGAGCGGCTAAGGACGTACTGTTTATGGCGGATAAGGCCAATAAAATTGTAATAAAAACTACTAATACTTTGGATTTCATAACATTACCCCTTTTCTTCGTGATTTTTATTACGATGAATAAAAGTATAACACTTAGATCATGGAAAAAATGTCGTAATATGGATATTAGGTTAAAAAAGTAATAATTTTTAAGAACCTCACCCACCAACGCAAACGGAGATTGCTGACGGGTCCCGTGACCTTGTTGTTATCACAAAAAAATTACACCTCGGTATATCACCGAGGTGCCTAGTTTCTGGATTAAAGCTTATCTATAACTGTATAGATGGGGTTCATAAATGTCTGTTATTGTTATTTCACGTTTTTTATTGAGATCAAGGACGTAAGGAGAATCATCTAGCTTTACTAATGGATAACGAAGATTATTTTCATCAATGTTAATTATAGTGCCTGTCCTACCGTCACTAAGAGAAATTTTGCAGCCACAAAGTCTTTGACACATATTCTTGATAAAAGTAAGGACAACTTGAGGATCCAAAGCGTCAATTTCCTTCCGGATTTCGTCTAAGACATAGAGGGGGTTTTCTTTGTCTTTATATACACGCTTTGAGGTCATAGCATGATAAATATCGGCAACACTAACAATCCTGGCGTAGGGTGAGATTTCTTCTCCTTTGATTCCATAGGGATAACCTTTTCCATTAAATCTTTCATGGTGTTGGAGTACGCCTAATTTGATGTCTTCATCAAAATCTGAATCCTGGTTAACGATTTCGTAGCTCAGTTTTGAATGTGTCTTCATTATTTCAAATTCTTCCTTGGTTAAGCGACCGGGCTTATTAAGAATTGATAGGGGTATCTGACTTTTGCCAATATCGTGCATAGTTCCGGCAATGGCAATCTTCAGTTGCTCTTCTTCGGAATATCCCAGCCATTTAGCAATCAAACCGGAAATAACGCCAATATTCAGGGTATGCTGAAAAGTGTATTCGTCATCGGAACGTAATTGCAAGAGAATACTAACAGCATTACCTGTCCTGGTAATTTCCGACATCAGCGGATAGAGCAATTCGGTTACCTCATTCTTTTCAACTACTTTCCCGCTACGAGCATCATTGAATAAAGCCTGGGTGGAATAAATACTGTTAACATAAACTTTAGTTATATCCAAGCTAACGACTTTAGAGCCGAATCTTTTTAGTTTAGCTATAATGTCTTCGTCTAAAACTGTCTGAGCTCTTACTAGAACTGCGCCATCACGTAGACAAAAATCATGAGCCAGTATATCCCCGCTTTTGAGGAGATTGACGTCTACGTCTTTGGTAAAAACATTAAAGTCTTTATAAATGGGCAAACTAGAGTTCCTCCTTTTCTAACATCCCTTGAAAGCCAATTAATATTATTATGATGTCGCGACTGGGACTTTTCTCCTAAATTGTATAACAACATTCCTTATGCAGAATAATAACTTATTTTGTTGAATTTTACAAGATAATTTTGGAAACTCTAATTGAGGCATTTGGCGAGGGCTTCTCCGGCATATCTCACCTCGTCTAAGGTATTGAAATGACTGAAACTGAAACGGATGGTCCCAACAGGGAAAGTCCCTAGAATCTGGTGAGCTGAGGGTGCACAATGAAGACCACAGCGAGTCATAATACCGTAGTCACGGGCTAATTTGTACGCAATTTCTGCATTATCATGGTTAGGTATATTAATTGAAACTAAGGCTGTGCGTTGTTCCAAATCGGATCTGCCGACTAAGTTCACTCCTTTAAGATTCAATACTATTTGTAAAAACTCCTTGGTGAAAAATAATTCTTTTTGTCGGATTTGAGGGAGGCCAATGGAATTGAGATATTTTAGGGCAGCATTTAGTCCAAAGATACCTGGCAGATTGAGGGTGCCAGCTTCATATTTATCAGGTAGGTCGTCTGGCTGCACTTCGGAGTCGGAAAAACTTCCGGTACCACCAGTGATAAGAGGCGGCACGACTTGAGCTAATTTATCATTAAGCACTAAACCCCCGATACCTTGGGGACCGAGAAGACTTTTATGACCGGTAAAGGCTAAGGCATCGGCTTTAAGTTCAGTCAGATCAATATCGAGAAATCCAGCAGTTTGAGCTGAATCGATCAGGAAAAAGAGATTATGCGACTGGCAAAATTCACCTACGGCTTGTAGTGGCAGAATAGTTCCACAAACATTAGAGGCATGAGTCATTAGCACAGCTTTAGTGTTGGGTTTTAGACAGGAGGCCAGGTCTTCCAAATCTAAGTTCCCTTGTTGGTCACAGCTTACCTTGCTGTATGTAATTCCTTTGTTGACAAGGATATTTAGGGGTCGCATCACAGCATTATGTTCTAGAGCGGAGACAATAACATGCTCTCCTTCCTGGAACAAACCCTTAATCAAGATGTTAAGGCTTTCTGTGACATTACGGGTAAAGATAACCTGTTCCGGCTTAGGGTGATTGAAAAGCTGGCAGATTAACTCCCTGGTTTCATAGACAGTATTTTCAACTTTCAGAGATAAATCATAGACGCCACGGTTAATATTGCAACCTGCTTCGTTCAAAAAATAGACCATATTTTCTACTACTCCTGGGGCCTTCGGGAAGGACGTTGCAGCATTATCAAGATAGATTTGTTTCATAGCTCTCTCCCATACAAGATGATTATGTTTTATTTTACTGTGGGGAGAGTTTATTTGTGAACGGTATCGTGGTATTAGAATATAAATACTGTAGAGGGAATAAAAAAGAAAAAATGAGTAAGAAGAAAGTCTTCTCACTTTAAAGAGGGTAAGATATATGGATTTACTTGCAACTTTTTATACCCATTCGGGTTCTTTAAAATTTCTGCGTGTTTTAGAAAAGCTAGGCATTAAGGGGCAGCTTATGCCAGTACCCCGCATGGTCAGTGCCAGTTGTGGGGTTGCGGCCAGATTCCAAGCCCCGGGGCTTGTGGAAGAAATGCAGATCGACGAGGTTGAACGTATCTTTCAAATTATGGCAGGTGAGTACCGGCTACTTTATGCTAAAGAAAGGGATTGGCTATTATAAGCTATTATTTCAGGCTGTTTTGTTTATTTTGGTTCAAGATTTATAATTAAGAACAAAAAATCAGTTTAGTTTTGGACTGAAAAAGTGACAGGGAGACGTATGAAACGTCCCCCTGTCTGTCTTTTAGTGTTAGCTTAATTTTATTAAGTGATAGACCTTTTTCCCTTTTCGAAGTAAGAGCTTGCCGTCTTGGAAATCAGCGGTAGTTACGAGACGATTAGGGTCATCGTTCCTGGTATCTTCTAAATAGAGTCCACCTTGCTGAATGAGGCGACGGCCTTCACTCTTGGAGGCTGTTAGGCCTGTTTCCATGAGGAGAGTCAGAATATCAATGCCCACGTCAAAACGGCTTTTGGCTATCTCTGTGGTAGGCATATCGGCGGCATCACGGTTAGCCCCGCCAAAGAGAGCTTCGGCAGCTTGTTGGGCTTTTAAGGCCTCTTCCTCGCCATGAACTAGCTTAGTAACCTCGAAAGCTAGGGTTTTCTTAGCTTCGTTGATTTTTTCATCCTTTAGAGAGCCTAGGCGATTTACTTCTGACATCGGTAAGAAGGTTAAGAGAGCCAGGCAATTCTTCACATCTGGGTCAGCGATATTGCGCCAGTATTGGTAGAAATCATAAGGTGAGGTTTTTTCCGCATCTAACCAGACAGCGCCGCTGGCGGTTTTACCCATCTTATGTCCTTCACTGGTGGTAAGCAACTTAAAGGTTAGGCCGTAGGCAGGCTTGCTTTCAACCCGGCGAATGAGATCAACACCACTGATAATATTAGACCACTGATCACTGCCGCCTAATTGCAGTTGACAATTGTATTTTTGATGGAGATACAGGAAATCATAAGATTGCATCAGCATATAGTTGAACTCCAGGAAGGAGAGGCCTCCTTTTTCCAAACGGTTCTTGAAGGCATCAGCAGTTAACATCCGGTTAACGGAAAAGTGCTTACCGATATCGCGCATAAAATCAACATAATTCAGTTTCAAGAGCCAGTCGGCATTGTTGATCATCATAGCTTTATCAGGTCCAAAATCAATAAAACGGGAGAATTGTTCTTTAAAGGCCACGGAATTTTGCTGGATTTGCTCCAGAGACAGCATCTGACGCATATCTGTTCTTCCGGAGGGATCACCAACCATAGCAGTACCACCACCGATTAGGGCAATAGGACGGTGTCCGGCTTTTTGCATATGCATCATGAC
>JAPXME010000015.1:0-16447 GCA_033809185.1 Clostridiaceae bacterium | reverse complement strand
TCAGATGTGTATAAGAGACAGATTATGAATTTTTCAATAATCCGGAAATGATAGGTACCATTCAGACCAATTCCTTTTTCTTAGGTGCGGGTCTCAGAGAGGCCTATAGTCAAGGGACAGTTAGCTTTCAGCCTGCTCACTTGCATAATGGTTTTATTCGTAAGATACAAGTAAAACCGCCTAATATTTTTATTGGTACCGTTAGCTCAATGGACAAGCATGGCTACTGTAAGACTTCGTTAAGCGCTCTTTATGAAAAAGGTTTTATTGAACATGCGGATATGGTGATCATGGAGGTCAATCCTCATTTTCCGAATATTGGGGGAGATACGGAATTACCTATCGATGAAATTGACTATATCGTAGAGGTTGATCGACCAATACCTATTCTTCCGGTTGCTCCTATGACCGAAAATGATAAGATCATTGGCCAATATGTAGCTTCCTTAGTCAATGATGGTGACACGATCCAATTGGGTATTGGAAGTATCCCTAACGCTGTTGCTTTGGCTTTTATGGAAAAGCGTGACCTGGGAGTCCATACCGAGATGATTACCAGTAATATGGCTGATTTGGCCCTGGCCGGAGTAATAACCGGGAAAAAGAAGACCCTACACAAAGGCAAGATGATTGGTACCTTTGCTTTGGGCACACAGGAGCTTTATGATTTTATGGATAATAACCCGGCTGTTCAGCTCCTGCGTGGTGAATATGTAAATGATCCTTATATGATTGCCCAAAACGACAATATGGTATCTATCAATACAGCCTTGCAAGTTGATCTCACTGGACAGGTAAGCTCCGAATCTATTGGTTTAAAGACCTGGAGTGGTACGGGAGGGCAAAATGACACTGCGGTGGGTGCTATTCATGCTAAAAATGGTCGCTCCATCATTGCACTTAACTCTACAGCCAAAAATGGCACTGTTTCAACTATTCAACCTTGGCTGACCCCAGGCTCCGCAGTGACTTTATCCAGAAATAATGTTGACTATATTGTAACGGAATATGGAATTGCTCCGATGAAGGCTCGTACTGTCAGAGAAAGAGTAGCAAACCTTATTGCTATAGCTCATCCGGATTTCCGTAAAGAGTTGCAGGATGCGGCCTTTAAGTATGAGATCTGGTAACCTTTGAAAAGGATTTTTTAAGGGAGGGAAGAGATATGAGTAAAGTAGTTTTGCGGGAAGAGGCTTTAGCTACTTTTACAGATAATCAGACCATAATGATCGGCGGTTTTCTAGCTGTAGGGTCTCCAGAGAGTCTAATAGACGGACTAGTTGAGAAGGGTGTAAAAAATCTGACTATAATAGCCAATGATACCAGTTACCCTGATAGGGGAGTTGGGAAATTAATAGTTAATAGACAAGCTCGCAAAATAATTGTCTCTCATATTGGAACTAATAAGGAAACTGGTCGACAGATGAACGCCAAGGAGCTGGAAGTTGATCTAGTTCCTCAGGGTACATTAGCAGAGAGAATTCGCTCTGGAGGAGCAGGTCTAGGCGGTTTTCTTACACCTACTGGAGTGGGTACTGTTGTAGAAGAAGGTAAAGAGAAAATTGTTATTGGCGATAAGACCTACCTGCTGGAGCTACCCCTTAAGGCTGATATTGCTTTAGTAAAAGCTTGGATGGCCGACACATATGGAAATTTGATTTTCCGCAGATCAGCCCGTAATTTTAATCCTCTAATGGCAATGGCAGCCGATATTGTGATTGTTGAAGCTGAAGAGATTGTCAAAACCGGGACATTAGATCCTGATTCAATTATGTTGCCAGGTGCTCTAGTAGACATGATTATTCAGGGTTAAAGGAGGAGAATAAGATGGTAGATTCTCGCAATATTATTGTCAAACGAGTAGCGCGTTTCTTTAAAGAGGGGGATGTTGTCAATTTGGGTATTGGTATGCCTACTTTAGTAGCAAATCATATTCCAGAAGGTAGCAATATCATGCTTCAGTCGGAAAATGGTTTTATTGGCGTAGGTCCTAGCCCTGCGGCAGGTGAAGAGGATAAAGATCTGGTTAATGCAGGTGGTGCCCCGGTAACTATCGTACCAGGTGGTTCTTGCTTTGATAGCTCCATGTCCTTTGCCATCATTAGAGGTGGGCATGTGGCAGCAACTGTTTTGGGTGCACTGGAAGTCGACGAATTAGGTAATCTTGCTAACTGGATGGTCCCCGGTAAGATGGTGCCAGGTATGGGTGGTGCTATGGATTTGGTGGCGGGAGCACGTCTGGTTATTATCGCCATGGAGCATACCACCAAAAACGGTGAGCCGAAAATTCTTAAAAAATGTACCTTGCCCCTTACTGCCGTGAATGTAGTAGATTATATAGTAACTGAATTAGGTATGATGGAGGTTACTAAGGACGGGATAGTTCTACGTGAACTGGTGCCTGGAGTTACTGTGGAAGAAATCCAATCCAAGACAGAAGCTCAATTAATTATCCCTGATTCAATAGGAGTAATGAATTGAAGAAGTATCCTTTATAACTATAAAATATAAAATAATCAATACCTATAATTAATCAATACCTATAATTAAGGAAGCTAATCCTTGGTCTTATTGGATTGGCTTCCTTTTTGTATACCTTGCATATAGTATAGAGAAAAAATGCAAGGGGTTGATAATGATGGCTATGAATAACGGGGTTATGAACGATGGATTATTAATCTTTTCGCAAAATACTGACGTGACCGGGGATGGGGTGGAGGATACTGTTTTTCTTACCGGTAGCAAAAGGGCAGATAGCGATATCTTTTTTGAAAACATAACATTACATGTCACAATTGGCGGAAGTGGACAGACTATTTCTCAAAGTCTAGGTCCTGATAATGCCGGCTATAATCCTCGCTTTGCTTTGTGCGATTTTAATAAGGATGGTGTACTGGATATTTTGACTAGCATAGACTCTGGCGGCAGCGGGGCTTTTGTCTTTAATAGGCTTTACACCGCAAGGGGTGGGCATTTTCAGAGCCTTTTCAATGTGGCTGAATTCAATGAGAGATTTAGAGGTCAGGTAGTATACCTCAATAATTATCGGGTAGAGATTACCGTCCCGGCACTAGATAAGACTTACTTTATAGATGTCAGTGACCGCAAGGAGTTATATCAAGGAAGAATTTATGGTCCAGACGGACAATTGCTGGAGCCTACCACGGGGATTGTTTCTGATTTAAACGTTCTTTATCCTACTCAGGAAGGTGCAAATTGTGGCTTGCTGGCCTTGCAAAGGGTTACTGGCCTTTTTTCAGCTGATGGTTTTGGTTATCTGGAAACAATGTTTACTTGGGAAGGACAGGGTTTTGTCCCAATAAGCCAGACCTTAAGGCAAGTCTAAGATATACTACTACCATAAATTAACGCTGTTTTCTTATCCGAACCATTACTATAATAGAGACAAACAAGCTGGCAACAGACAAGTTGGAGCTTGCTATAATCTATACATAGTAGTGGTGAAAATATGAAAAAAATTGCTCATTACATAGCTCAAAGAAAAGATCAAATAAAGGCTTTAGCGGAAGCTCACATAAAAGTTCTAACAACAGAAAAATTAATCATGCTTACTGTAGCTGGCGTAATTGTAGTAACTGCAATATCTGGTAAGTTTGCGGCTAATATAAAGTTTGTAGATAGTATAGAGACTGAACCGACAATAATGGCAGGTCAGCAAGTTCTTGAAAGTAACGAAAACAATGAAAACGGCGAAGCTGTTGGAAAGCAAGAAGAAATGCCTCTTCCCAGCTTTTTGGAAAGGCCGGGGAATGAGCTAATCTTAAACCGGAAACGGGAGTTGGCTTCACTCAGCATAACTGATCGCTCAGCTATTAGTTACGAGGAAACAATTAAAAGAAAAGAGTTTCCGGTCCAAACCGAAATAATCAAAGAAACAGAAGAGGGTACAGAAAAAAGCGGAGGAACTGGATTTGATAAATTAGTTAAATCAACTCCAGATTCAAAATTCACACCGAGTTCTAAATCCGCATCCGGTTCAGTTGGAGGGGGAAAAAGCAACGCTACTCCTAAAGGGACCGTCGATAATTCAAAGGTCAGTTCGCAGCAGAACAATTACGATACTAGCTTAAATAGCTATGTCCTTGATGTAATCAAGACATATAAATTAGCTAGTAACAACTACCCTTATCTTCTTAATACAGACTATGCCAACTATAATGGGGTCACAGAAAATCTGGTTTATCAAGGGAAGGTGCTCTTGAAGGCCCATCCCAGCGGGAAGAGGTATTCCCATTGTACTGGGATCACCTTTGAGGTTTTCTTTAAAGCAATGCAGGAGCGGAACAAAAAGCTAGGCCTAAGCCCCGATGATTTTAATGGTATGACTTTCGATGAACTTTTTGATTTTGTAATGAGTTGGTATGTAGCCGATGGCAACAAGGCGGTGCAAAATGTAGCCAAGGCTGTCGAAAAGTATGGTATCGGCCGAAGGATTACTAACTGGGAGGAGGCAAGAGCCGGGGACTTTATGGATCTAAGTAGGGAGAATAATACCGGCCATACTGTGGTCTTCATTAATTGGTTGAGGGATAAGAATGGTAAGATTATTGGTTTGAACTATTGGTCCAGTCAAGAGTCTACTGGAGGTATCAGCTATAAAGAAGAGTACTTCAATATTCCAAATGCCAAGGGTCAAAAATATGGCAATGTAATGTCTGATTATCTCTTTATTGCTCGGATTTTACCTGTGCGGGATTATAGGTAAATGTGTCGAATAGTTAGGGATTTTAAGCATATTAATACACATCAATATAAAGTTGAACATATTGATAATTATCAAAGTGGTTACATAGCATTTAGCAGAATTAGTATGATGAGCGAAATCCCAAAGGCACAATCTAGATATTAAAAGAAGGCCAGAATAATCTCTGACCTTCTTTTTTACGATTCTTAATCCTAATACTGATGTTAATCTGCGATGCGTTTTTCTCCGCTGATTTCACGAAGGGGTTTAATATCTTGGGTGAATTCAAGTACTCCCACGAACTCATTGTTCTCATCTCGAACAGCAATGTACTTTATGAGGGCAAATTTGTCTTTAATTTGTAGCCAGAAGGATTCGGAATCCTTTTTCCCACTGGCCAGATCCTCAACAATTTTTTCAACAACATCAACACTAGCCGGTGGATGGCAGTTTTCCACTCTCCGACCGATTATTGATTTAGCTCGGACGAAGATACGATCCTTACTATCGGAGAAGTATTTAACTATACCTTCCTTATCAACAAATGTAATATCTATCGGTAGGTGATTAAAGATTAGCTTGATTTCCTTAGGGGTGAGTACTCCAGTTGGGAAGCGGAGATATCCTTTGTCAGACAACACAGCGCCAATACTTTCTACACTGGCGGTAACATTAAGGTTTACAGGTTTCCATTCATTCTGGGGCTCAATTAGACAATAACCGATTTCATCACTATCGTGCATAATTTTTTCCCATTCGTCTTCTGTCAGGATCTTGAGAGCAGTTTTGAAGAGAACATTTTCCTCTTTAGCAATCATAGCGGTAATCTTTTCTAGAGCCGCTTCTAGTTTTTCAGCTAAGAGCTCCTTATTTGTGGGGCTAAAATCTGTAATAAGTTTTTTGATCTCTTTAAGCAGAGCTAGGATTTCATCATCATGGGACCACATGATTTTTGACGGTCCGGTAATTTCATATTTCTCTAAGAAGGGAAAGAGGATATTCTCTTTACGGAGGTAGTGTTTTTCTATATCCATTAGCAGGTTGATTTTTTCCCGGAGGATGAGAATATTACTTTGATTAGGATCTTGCCATAGGGTTGGTAGGAATTCTTTGATTTCTGAAACTAAGTTTTCAATCGCCCTGTTTTCTTGTTTGAAGGTGTGAATAGGGTGACCAGGGATTAGCTCCGGGTCTCTTTCAGCCTCCAAGCTTTTTCTGAAGACCTCTAAATGGACATCGCATAAACGACGAACCTCATCGACGGGTAGGCCCTCATCCATTAACTCCTGCTCTACTTGAGACAACTCAACGGATGAGATATCCTTGATTATCTCGGTGAATTCCCCTTGTACTTCGGCTACTGTTTTTCCCTGGTGCAGGGATTTAATAATTTCTTTAATCTTTTCTTTGCGATGTTCACGGTTATTAATCAGTTCACTCAAAGTAATACCCCCTTAAGTTAAATATCTATGTTTATAGTGTAACCAAGTTTTGGGTAATTTTCTATAGACAAGTGAACCCCTCTTTTTGCTATAAGGGTTAATTCTGTATTATAATTGGGTTTGCACCGGTACTGCCAAAGAATGTGATGGTGCTGGTGATAAACTCTAGTGACTAATGGTGGAAAGGAAATGGGCTTTTATGAGCAAGCGGATAAGTAAACGAATAACTGTTTATATCATACTTTTGCTAATGGCTTTGGGCCTTGGCTATTATTTAGCAAGGCGGGGATTAACTAATGGGATAGAGCAGCCACCGCCTTTAAGTCAAGAGGAACCCCCGGAAGAACCAAATGAGCCAGAAGATCCAATTCGGAAGCAAATCGAAGCAATGAGCCTGGAAGAGAAGGTGGGCCAACTAGTCATTGTAGGAATTGACGGACCTGAGTTTGATGATAATAGCAAACGTTTAATTGAGGAATATCATGTGGGCGGCTTTATTTTCTTCAAAAGGAATCTGCAGAATTCAAGGCAGATGCTGGAATTGCTCAATTCCTTAAAAAGAGCGAATGCTGTAAATAAAGTTCCGCTGTTTCTTTCTATTGATGAAGAAGGTGGACAAGTCTCAAGGTTGCCTGCAGAATTTATGAAGTTCCCTGCCAGCGGTAAAGTCGGAGATTTGGCTGATAGTAAATTAGCTTATCAGCTAGGGAGTGTCCTAGGCCAAGTCTTAAAGAGTAGTGGCTTTAATCTGAATTTTGCTCCGGTCTTGGATATCAACAGTAATCCCCGGAATCCTGTGATTGGAGACCGATCCTTCGGCTCCAAGGCTGAGCTTGTAAGCAGTTTAGGCATTGCCACCATGCAAGGGCTACAGGAGGCGAAGGTGATACCCGTGGTCAAGCATTTTCCAGGGCATGGTGATACATCTGTAGATTCTCATGTGGGTTTACCAATTTTAGAACATGATCTAGCCAGACTAAAAAGCGTGGAACTCCTTCCCTTTCAAGAGGCTATTGAGAACAAGGCTGAGGCCATAATGATTGCTCATATTCTGCTCCCAGCTATAGATTCTGAATATCCTTCTTCCTTGTCCCAAAAGATAATCACAGATATCTTACGGGAACAGATGGGGTTTGAGGGCGTGGTTATAAGCGATGATCTGACTATGGGGGCGATTGCGGATAATTACGACATTGGGGAGGCTGCTGTAACAGCAGTCTTGGCTGGCTGTGATATTGTACTGGTTTGCCATGGAACAGAGAATGAAGAAAAGGTTTTACAGTCCTTGTTAGATGGTGTTAAGACAGGGCTCATCCCTCTGGAAAGAATAGAGGACAGTCTATACAGAATTTTGAGTTTAAAAGAGAAATACCTAACAGATCAACCTATTACTGAAATAAATGTCGAAGCCTTAAATGAGAAAATCAACACAGTTCTACGGAACTTAAATTAAAGGAAGGCGTCTACATAAGTACAGCGCGCTGATAATATGAGAAAGGAGAGAAGTAAATGAAAAGAAGAATTTTCACTTGTTTATTAGCGGTGTCATTGTTGCTTGTTTTTGCAGTGGCTCCTGTTATAGCTGCTGACTTGACGGAAGAACCAATATTAATAAGGCCAATTTCGCTACCAGTAGAAGTGCCATCTGAAGTTGACTTTAGCAAACCATTTTATTTGGGAGTGACCGGTGAGGTTAAGACGATTGACGATTACAGAGCAATTCCAGGAGCGAAAATCATTTCCCTAGTTAACAAAGGTGCTAGTGTGTTACCAGGTGAGGACCCAGGTGAGTCGCGAATGATCATTTCGCCTAATACATATATTCTTGATGATGCGGAAATTATGGTAGGAGATATCATCACTGGTTTTTATGATGCTTCAAGACCGATGATTATGATCTATCCACCCCAATATAACCCAGAGGTTGTGGTCGTAGAAACTGACAAATATAATGTTAAGTTTGATATCTTTGATCAGAATTTAGTTAGTATGGATAATTCTTTGAAGCTGAATGTTGGTGAGGAGACGGAGATTGTGACCTCACGGGGAGAAGTTTTTACTGGGCAGCTAACTGATAGGAAGCTACTGGTTTTATATGGAGCTTCTACTAAGAGTATTCCTGCTCAGACCACACCGCTGAAAATTATTGTCCTGCCTAGGACTGGTGAAAAGGATATAGTGGTAAACAACAAGGTTATTACTGCACCGGCAGCCTATGATTATGGTTATGGTGTGATAATGGTTCCTTTAAGAGCAATTGCCGAGGCTTTAGGTTATGAAGTATCTTGGGATGGGGAAGAAAGGTCTGTCAATGTTGGCAGTGAGGTATCCCTAAAAATAGGGGAGAATATTGAACAATTTGGGATTAGCCCGTCACTCAAAGATGGTCATACTTATGTGCCGCTACACTTCTTTACAAGCATGCTAGGTGTTGACCAAGCAGCAGAATGGACAGAGCAAATTGTCATTAACAGGCTAGGCAATTTCTAACGTCATTTAGTTAAGACATTTCGCCAGATTCGTCAACGGTAATTCCGGTCCACGTTATTCTTGCATTTTCTACTTAAGAAGAAGGAAACGGTCGTACCGATTCCTTGTCTGGAAATGTCTACACTAGATTGTGAGAAGTCCTGGTCCGTAGCTTGCAAGCTGTTTAATAAAGAGAACACCCTCAGATTTGTTCCACTGGTGAATATCACAGGGAAAAATCTAAGGGTGTTTTTTCATTTCGATAAATTAGAAATATAATTCCGTTTAAGAAGATTTATTTTCTTCTAAATAATATACCTAAAGTACCTGGTCCGCTGTGGGAGGAAATCGTGCAACCTGCCCTTGTGACAAATATGTCTTGGAAATCAGCCATTTCTTTGATCGTTTCTACAGTGACCTGAACACATTCATCGGAGATGCCGGTATGAGTTATGAAGATGCGCTTCAAGTCTAAGTCTTGTCTGTGCTGTAACTTGTCTGTAGTATATTTCTTTAAGACTTTTTCCATAAAACCGCGATACTTTTTGCCTAAGCCCATCTTACCGGTGAGGCTGTCTACCTCTATACAAGGTTTGATGCCTAGAATGTTGGCACCTAAAGCAGCAACTCCGGAACACCTGCCTCCAGCGTGCATATAGGTTAAGGTATCCAAGATAAAGCTTGCTTCGACTTTGTCTCTTAAGGCTGTTATCTCTTGCTGGATTTGTGCTGCAGGCATACCTTGAGCAATACGCTCTGCCGCCTCGAGAACTAAGAGCCCATAACCTGTGGAAAGGCTTCGGGAATCGATTGGAAAAACATTAGGAAGTTCTTGAGCTGCCAAGCAACAATTTTGATAAGATGAGGAAATTCCTGAGCTCAGACTTAAATGGATTATATGATATCCTTGCTCTACCCAGGGTTTAAAGAAGTTGACATATTCCTGGGGGTTGATAGCTGAGGTCTTAGGTAAAATTTTATTTTTTCTGTAAGCTTCGTAAATTTTCTCTGGATCTATATCCACGCCATCTTGATAGTGTTCTTCCCCTAAGGTTATATGATAGGGGTAAAGGTGTACCTGATATTTGCTCTTCAACTCCTCACTTAAGTCGCAGGCACTTTCAGCACATAATATTATCTTGCTCATTATCTCACTCCAAAGAAGTATTAAGATGTATTATCGTGAATCCCCGAAATAAAAGAGCGCAACTGTATTAGGTCCTGAATGGGCTCCGATTACAGGCCCGATATAAGTAATAACTACCTCCTTTACCTTAAAGGTCTCTTTGACCAGATCCGCAACATATTGAGCATCCTCTGCGCAATCTCCATGACTGATGAATATGACGTCTTCCTCTTTGGGCTGGAGAGGCTTATAGTTCTGTTGCATTCTATTAACCAGTTCTTTGAGAGATTTGCGGCGGGTTCTAATCTTATCCCGGACGGCCATTTTACCTTCATTGTCAAAATTCAGGAGAGGTTTGATACTAAGGATTGAGCCAGCGATTGCTGCAGTGTGAGAGATTCTGCCTCCTCTCTGTAGATGGTGTAAATCATCAACAACAAACAAATGATTGATCAGTAATTTATGTTCCTCTGCCCATGCTGCCGCTTCTTCAATGGTTTTTTCTTGAGCTTTCTGGAGAGCTGTATGATATACTAGATAACCTTCACCGCCAGAAGCACTTAAGGAATCCACAACAATGATCTTACGATCGCTGTATTTGTTTTTCAGCTCTTGCACAGCAGAAAGAGAATTTTGATAAGAGCCGCTTAAACCTGAAGAAAAGGCGATGTAGAGGATATTCTTTCCTTGTTCTAGGATACTACCGAATACCTCAAGATATGTCTGGGTATTGATCTGAGAGGTTTTAGCACCCTCGCCTTTACGTACCCGGTTATAAAACTCCTGGAAGCTGAGATTCCTGGCATCAGGGTAATGCTGAAAAACATGGTCCCCCTGAATAACCTCCATAGGGATAACTTCGATTTGGTGTTGTTTGATCATCTCCGGCGAAAGATCAGAGGTAGAGTCTGTCACAATAACATAGTCGCTCAAAAAAATATCCTCCTTAAATTAATTAATTGCAACCTCCTGCACAACCGCCACAACCGCCGCGAGATTCTGCCCACAATCTGTCAGCTGTAATCTTCCAGCGTTTAGCAGGTTCCGCAGTTTTATCACACAAGTCCCTGACATTTTCAGGACTTTGCATGTCTGTGGATTTGGCTTCTGTAGCCTCAACCATTTCAGCCAATTTGTAGGGGTTATCCATTAGAGGACAAGGCATTAGCATATTCTCATTGAAAGGCTGGTTATCATGGTATTGCATAAATAAAGGTGATTTTAAAGCCTCTAAGATAGTATGCTCGTGGATATTGCAGTCAGCATAATGGATGAAAGCACAAGGCTCAATATCGCCATTAGCATTGATATGCAGGTAACGTCTACCACCGGCGATACAGCCATCTACATATTCACCGTCATTCCAGAAATCCATGGTGAAAATAGGTTTAGTATCGCGGAATTTTCTTATTTGCCGATACATGAATTCACGCTGTTCAGGTCTAGCGATTAAATCAGTCACAGCGTCCTTTCCTACTGGCATATAGGTGAAGAACCAGGCGAATTTGGCACCTTTTGCGATTAGATCATCAAAATATTCTTCGCTTCCAATGACATCAGTATTCTGACTTGTATAACAACAAGATACGCCAAAAATTAGTTTTTTCCTCTTTAAAATTTCCATGGCTTTTACTACGGCATCATATGTTCCTTTGCCCCTTCTTTGGTCAGTGGCTTCACCAAAGCCTTCTACACTTATAGCCGGTGCAAAGTTTTTCACCCGTAGCATTTCATCAGCAAATTTTTCATCGATTAATGTGGCGTTAGTAAAGGATAAGAACATACAATCAGGATGTCTTTCGCAAAGAGTAATAATATCTTTCTTACGGACCAGTGGTTCTCCGCCAGAATAAATATAGAAATAAACGCCTAACTCCTTACCCTGTCTGATAATTTCTTCTAGGGTTTCTAGGCTCATAGATAATTTGTCACCGTAATCCGCAGCCCAGCAACCAGTACATTTTAGATTACAGGCTGAAGTCGGATCCATTAGAATCGCCCAAGGAGTATTACAATTATGCTCTTCCCGAACCTTTCTTTGAGTAGCGCCGCCGATAATTGTGGCATTGATAAAAAAGTTTCTAAAAAATGTTTTACGTACGTCTGGATCGATGTCGGTCCAGACACTCTTGATTAACTTGTACCAATTGCTGTCTGGTTTGTTGATAACCGCCCTAAATGCTTCAATCTGGGGTTTAACAGCGCCTTTTCGGTCAAACTTCTCGACCCAGTTAAGTAATTTTGGAATGTTTTTATCCGGATTTGAATCCAGATAAGCGTAAGCTGCCTTAAAGGCTAAGTTTGTGGCAAGCTTGTTCATTGGTACTGCCTCCTTCATTATATATATTTAAATTGAAAATCAAAACCTTTCTATATAAACAAAATATACCATTATTACACATTACTAAATAGACAATTCGTAATTTTGTTTAGATTTTAGACAAATTTAGTAATTGTATATATTTTATTATCTAAGATAAATGTAAACTGTATGGTATAACAAAGTGTTTTTTTAAGAAAACTGAAAGAACTACTTAGTGAAAGGATATTTGATTATGGATTTGCACAAAAACTTGATCCGTCGGGCTATAACTATAGCTGTCGATAAAGCCATTGAAAATATGCAAAGCCATCCTGAGCGGAGTTCTAGAAACCTCTTGGATCTCGGGTTATTTTTTACAAAAAGCAGTCGTTTACGCAGTTTTTATGAAGGGGCTAAAAAAATCCTAGCAAACCCTAAAAATTCCTATCATCAACTGATTAAGCGGATCATAGAAACTGTAGATCTGGAAACAGTGAAGACAGTCAGTATCAATTTTGGTTTCCACGGGTTGAATTACGGAACTAAGATTATTCGTAAAATGCAAGAGAATATGGATCATATCCTTCCTTGGTTGGTGGCTTTTCGGATATGTGAATACGATTCTGAATTCTTGAATCAAATCAATAGTCATATTACTGACGGACAAGAATTAGGTATATATAGCTATCTTTTTATTGTGGAAAATCCTGAAGCTATTCCGGAAATTACTAAGATTGTTAAAAAACATAGAGATCCTGCTTTTATGCTAGTTACTTCGCCCCAAGCAATTACTGAGGAGACGGCTACCTTGTTAAGCAAACTAAAAAACCTTGCTATTTCGATTATGTTAGACGAGAACCTTGCTAACAAAGAAGTCAGTAGGACGGCTTTTCAACAATTAAGTAAATTCAAGTGTTTATTTGGCTTTCATATCCAGTTCACCCCAAACAATGCGGCTATAGTATCTTCGGGAGATTTTCTGCGTACAATGATCTCCCATGGCTGTGCTTACGGGTCTTATTTGACTAATCCAGAAGAGGAAGAACACAACAAGAAGCTGCAGAACTTTATTAATTCCGAACGCTATGGTCACGGGCAGTCGATACTTGTTTTCGATTGGCTATGGGATACAGAATATGTGGGCCAAGCTATTCTGCCAGGAAGCGATTATTTGATTCTTAACTCGGCCGACGAGGCCTCTTTGGGCCATAAGTCTGAGACACAGCAAGTTAATGGAAGCTTAACTGAGGTAATCAAGACCATTATGCCGAGAAAAATTTAAGCTGTTATTAAAGTTTATAAAATAATTGGACGGGTTATGCCCGTCCTTTTAATTTATTGTGAAATTTATTTATTGTTAAAATATTTTTGCGGGCATTTATCGGAAAAGTTCATGTTGCATACTAGCTTCAATAATTGCTTTGATAATATTTACATAATTCCGAGGGTCAAGTTGCATATTATCTTGGGCCCATTGTTTGATCAAACCCATGATAGCTTGAGAGAAAAACTCAATAATAAACAAGGTTTCTTTTTCATCGACCTTTTCCTTATTTAACCTTCCTTCTACTAACGCCATGGAAATATCCCGAATGTACTGTAACAAATATTCGGGGAAAGAGTTTTGTCCAGTGGTATTTAAGGCATTCAGATAGAAATTTTTATTTTCCTGCATATAGTAACATAAAGCGCATAAACAATCTGCCCATTCATCAAAGGTACGATTTTGCATCATAATTTGCGCTGTCTCTGTGTAGTAAATCCAGTTCATAAGGTCATATTTGTCTTTGAAATGGTAATAAAAGGTTAAACGGTTTAGATTACAGCGTTTAACGATATCAGTGATAGTTATTTTTTCGAAAGGTTTTTCTTCCATGAGTGCTTTTAGAGAATTGGCCAAAGCCTGCTTGGTAAGGTTTGAATCAGACACTGTATGCCTCCAACTTCTAAAACTCCCAGTTAGTAACGACTTCTAAACTACAATTACTTTTATATTATAACATATAGTTTTTATGTCGTAGTAATTTAAGATATCTACTAATCCTCTAAAGCTTGACTAGTCTGTGAAAAAAAGATAAGTTAAGCACAGATAGTGATTAACAGAAAATAGTAAGATAAGAGAGTTGATGAACATGAAGTTATTGAAATTTCTCTTTAAAAGAATTATTAATAGATTCACTTTTGTTCTGGCCACACTTTTCTTACAGCTAGGAATCTTGATTGCGATTATTATCAAATCTAATCAGTATTTCACATTCTTCTATGGCTTTAGTCTAATGGCTAGTATTATAGCTGTTTTATTGATTATTAATAATAAAAGCCACCCAGATTATAAGGTGGCTTGGATTATACCGATTCTTTCTTTTCCAATTTTCGGCGGCTTGTTCTATCTGTTTTTTGGTCGCAGTAAATTAAGTAGAGGCCTGAAAAGAAAGATGTACATAATTGAGGACAAGACAAGGGAATCAATTAAGCCTCAAAATGAAACATTAGCCCAAATTGCTAAACAGAATATTACAGCAGCAAATCAGTCTAGATATATCCAGGACTACGCTTATTGTCCCCCCTATGCCAATTCATATAGTAAGTATTTGACTAGTGGGGAAGAGACCTTTGAGATAATGAAGGAGGAGCTGCGTAAAGCCGAAAAGTATATCTTTCTGGAATTCTACATTATTGAAGAAGGGGTTATGTGGAACAGCATTCTAGAGATTCTGGCGGAAAAAGCCGCCCAAGGTGTAGATGTAAGGGTGATCTATGATGGTATCGGTTGTCAATTAAAGCTGCCCTTTCGCTATAACAAAAAGCTTGAGAAGATGGGGATTAAATGCTGTATTTTCAACCCTATTAGCCCTGTCTTAACCCTAAGATATAATAATAGGGATCATCGCAAGATCGTAGTAATTGACGGTAAAGTTGGATTTACCGGAGGGGTAAATCTAGCTGATGAATATATTAATCTGGTTGAGAGGTTTGGACATTGGAAAGATACAGGTATCATGCTCAAAGGAGAGGCCGTGTGGAGTCTGACTGTAATATTTCTTTCTATGTGGGACTACTTGACTGGTGTGGAGGAGGATTTCTCCTTATACAAGGCCGAAGAACAGTCGGACGTTGAGTTTGCAGAAACTGATAATACTGGGGAAAATACCGCTAGGGTCGGGGAAAAAGGGGATAAGGAACAACCGAGAGAGGGTTCCCTCGGTTGTGTGCAGCCTTTTGCCGATAGCCCTTTAGATGATGAACCGGTAGGGGAAACCGTCTATCTTAATCTGATTAATAAGGCCAAGAAATATGTGTATATTACTACACCGTATTTGATTATTGATAATGAGATGAAACTGTCTCTCACTGCGGCGGCAAAAGGTGGTGTGGATGTTCGAATAATAACACCGCGCTGCGGAGATTCCGATCTGGTGCATGAGGTTACCCGTTCATACTATAAAGACCTTATTGCAGGCGGAGTGAAGATTTATGAATATGAACCTGGCTTCATTCACTCCAAGACCTACTTGGTTGACGATGAGTATGGTGTAGTAGGAACGATTAATATGGATTACCGCAGCCTTTACTTACATTTTGAATGTGCCGTTTGGCTCTATAATACTAGTAGTGTGGACACGATGAAAGAGGATTTTTTCAATATCCTAAAGGTCAGTCGACAAATTACCTGGGAAGACGTTAGGCAAATTAAGTGGTATCGGTCGTTCCTTCATTTGCTCCTGCGGGTTTTTGCTCCGTTGCTGTAGCTATTTATGTAGTTTTTATTCCAGGTTAAGCTTTTTCGTTAGGATATAATTTGTAATGAAGAAAAATGCCGCACTTAGAATCCCGTTGAAAGCTAATCCTATAGCAAAGACTGAGTTGAATATGTTAACTACATCAGATGCGTCCCCGGAAGCAACCGGAAAATTACTAAAGGCGAACAATCCACCAATTATACCGAACAATATCTGGGTCAGGGTGTTAAGGACGATAAAGGCCCCGAAGGAAGCCAAAGCTTTATGTCTATCAGACAAATGTCCAATGGCGATGGAGACATAAATCAATAAAATGCCGAATGCTAAGCTTAAGATAACGTTGGCAATTATACCTACATAAAAGGAATACGATGATGCTCCGAGAAACTGATGAATTTGAGTTACTAGGAGAGATAAATCAGCTCCGACTTCAGCAAAAACTCCAGGGTAATAAGTAATAATTATTATTGAACTGATGGCGATGGCTATGCTGCAGACGATCCAGAGCATGGAGATTAGAAGTTTACTGACTATGTGCTTCCAGGGTTTTACGGCCAAGGTGAACATCAGATAGCCTTCATCAGAGAGCAGATTTTTATAAAAGCGTTGGATCATTACTATAAATGTTATAACAAACATGGCCATCAACAATAAGATATAGAC
>JAPXME010000014.1:0-17507 GCA_033809185.1 Clostridiaceae bacterium | reverse complement strand
CTGCCCAACTTGGCTGAGGCATACGATGTTGTGTATAAAGAAGCTGCGGAAGGCAAGGATTGTATCTTCCTATCTATATCAGATAAGCTCTCCGGTACATACCAAGGTATTACTCGAATATTTAAACAGGTCGGTAGCATATTTCCAGACCGGAAAATGACGGTTATCGATACGAAGGGCGGCTCAGTAGCTACTGGATTAATGGCTTGGCAGTCAGCAAGGCTTGCCTCTGCTGGCAGAAGTTATGAAGAGATTGTCAAGAATGTACATGAACTAGTTGAAGAAGTAGAGCTTATCTTTACAATTTCCGACTTAAATTGGTTAGTAAAGGGAGGACGGCTCTCCAAAGTAGAAGGGTTCCTAGGCAATATATTACATATCAAGCCTATCCTACAGGTCAGAAACGGCCTGATTGAACCGTACCTCAAGGTAAGGAGTAAGAAAAAGGCCTTGAGGGCTATTGTAGATATAGTGGAAGAAAGAATAAAGCTCTTCCCGGAACAAACCATTGGGATAGCCCATACAGATGATCCGGAAACTGCCAATGAAATGGAGTATTTACTTAAGGAAAGATTAGGTGAGATTAAGAGCCTCACTAGTTCTATTGGAAGTGTCATAGGATCCCATTTAGGCATAGGTGGGGTAGGCGTCTTCTTCTTTAGGAGAAGACCAGCCTTGTATCTCGATTAAATTCCACCCATCAACTTAATCAAAGATTGTTGATGAGTCCTGGGAACCTTGTTATATTCACATAAAAAGCACACCAAGTGTTAGCCACAAAATCTAACCTGGTGTGCTTAAAAATTTGCCGTTTTTAATTTCTCATTTATAAAGTAAAACATGAAATTGCGATATTCGCCACTCATTAACAGTTCAAATAGCTACGGATACTGGAAATGTTCCCTACAATCTTCCGGGCTACTTCCGGCTTATTCATTGTGTACAAGTGAATACCGTCAACTCCCCAAGATAGCAAATCAATGATCTGCTCAGTAGCATAGGCTATACCGGCTTCCTTTAAGGCCTCAGGGTTATGCTCATATTTCTCTAACATTCTCTGAAATTTCTTAGGTAAGCTGGCTCCAGAAAGAGAAGTAATCCGCTCAATTTGTTTTCGGTTTAAAACGGGCATAATCCCCGCTGAAATGGGCACAGTAATACCTTTATCCCGCGCTAGCTCCATAAAACTATAGAATAATTCGTTATCGAAGAAGAGCTGGGTAATCAAAAATTCAGCCCCGGCAGCTACTTTTTCTGCCAAGAATTGAATATCAGCTTCCATCGAAGAGGCTTCTATATGGCCCTCAGGGTAACAAGCGCCGCCAATACAAACGGAGCTATGCTCCTTCAGATATGCTGTTAAGTCCTGAGCGTAGCGGAAATGTAGTGGATTAGGAAACTCAAAGTCCGGATCTGTTGGCATGTCGCCTCTTAAAGCTAAAATATTCTCAATTCCCTGCTGCTCCAGCTCAGTAATTATTAAATTAATTTGCTCTTTGGTAGAAGCGATACAAGTCAGATGAGCCAAGGCTTCGATCCCGTATTTATTCTTCAACAGGGAGGCGATCTCAACAGTTCTTTTGGTATTACTCCCCCCGGCTCCGTAGGTAACGCTGATAAAATCAGGGCGTAAATCTTGTAGCCCTTGGATTGTCTCATAGATGACTTCGATAGGACTCTCCTTTTTCGGAGGGAATATTTCTAGGGAAAGGACAGGTTTCTTGTTAGCAAAAAGATCTCTAATATACATTGTTACACCTCGATCAGTTACTATAACGTGAATTGTAATCTTAAGTCCCGTTACTGTCAAGGCTACAACGAACCCTCAAAAAAGTGAATTTTTCAGCTATACACCAGTTATTAACATAGAAAAATCGGTCAAATGGTGTATAATAGAGACAACTATTAATAAATTTCTAAAAATTTAGTTAGTATTTTATGTTTTATTTATTAATAGCCAATGAGGTGAAAAAGATGCAGAAAAGAGATGGGCATACCCATAGCCACTTTTGCCGTCACGGCTCGGGAGAAGAGACAGAGTTATTTATTAGAAAAGCCATCCAAGAAGGATTTACTACTTATTCCGTAACTGAGCATCTTCCCCTTCCTGATGAGCTATTAAAGCAGATGCCCTATTCAGCAGGATTTAGAGACTCCATGGAAATAACTCCTAATGAGCTAGATGATTATATTAAGGAAATAGAAAGACTGAAGAAAAAATATCGTTCAGAAATACAAATCCTTTGTGGCTTTGAGCTAGATTATTTAGTCGGCTACGAAGATTATGCCCGAATATTATTAAAAGAGTATGGTCCTTATCTGGAGGACGGGTTGCTCTCCGTTCATATTATGTCAGGCAAAAATGGCCTACGTTGCGTAGATCATTCTGCTGAGGATTTTCAAGAGGGTTTAATTGAGTACTATGGTAGCTACCATGCTGCGCAGCAAGCCTACTACCGTACAGTAGGGCAGGCTTTAAAGGCCGACTTGGGAAAATATAAACCACGTAGAATCGGCCATTTATGCTTGTGTAATAAATATCAAAAAATCTTAAATCCCCAAGGAGAAATATCCCATGAGACTACTACAATCATCAGAGATTTGCTTATACAAATAAGTCAAGCCGGGTATGAACTTGATGTAAATGTGGCTGGCCTCTATCGTAAATATTGTGGAGAGATTTACCTATTGCCTTGGATGGTTCAACTTGCCCGGGAGCTTAAAATACCTCTGATTTATGGGTCAGATTCCCACGCCGTAGAAGATGTGGGCAGAGCTTATGCAGAATATACCCAACTAGTAGGAGTAGGAAAATAGCACAAGCTATAATTCCTTGTACTAAGAAAATGCGGAAATATGCAGGAAGTTAGCCTGAAATAGAGAAAATGATATTAAGATGAAACATTATGGAGGCGATTTCGTGAGCAAACGGTTTATAGCGAAGCTAATATTGGTAATGTTGCTATTCAGCGTATTGTTGCCTAGTCAGGTCTGGGGCGCTGCTGTAAGTAATCTTACCGTATATAGCAGCAATAATATTGTCAATTATCAGACGACTGTCTCTATTTATTTTAATACTGTTAATTCCTTGGTGGGTGGACAAGATACTATAACTGTACGCTTTCCTTCCGCTTATCAAATTGATGCGACATTGAACAAAAATGATATAACCATTAATAAACAAATTCCTACTGCAGTTTATGTAAACGGCAATATCATCACAATCACTACGCCGGCTAATATTAATGTCTTAGCCGGGCAACAGGTTGAACTGATTATAGCAGGAGGTAAGATTAAGAATCCGGTTATAGCCGGTAGTTATCAGCTATATTTAGCTACCTCCCGGGATCTTACTGAGCTGCCCTCTTCGACAATTACAATCTCCGATTATGAGTATACGGATGGTATCAGCAAGCCGACTGTAACTGCTACAACTACTGCAGCTAGTAATGCCCTAACTTACAGAATCGGTTTCAAGTTGCCTGCAAGCGGTACTTTGAGCCCTGGGGATAAGATTAGTATTATTTTCCCCATAGATGTACAGGTGCCGAGCATAATTAATCCTAGTTACATATCCCTAAATGGTAAGGCTCTTATTAATGGGCAGGTCACTGTCAGCGGGAAAATAGTAACGATTACAGTTCCTACCGGAATGTATATAGCTCCCTACGGCAGTATGGAAGTACTGATTAATCCAGGGGCCTCCCTCCTTTATCAGGGGAATGGCAGCAGTAATACTCTCTTAGTTTATACCTCTGTCAATACCAGAGTTGTTCAGTCCCAAAACTATGTGCCTAATGATAATACAACTAACCCACAGAACCCTTCGGGTGCTGGAAATATTTTTGTGAGCCTTAACCCAGATGGCGCTGAGATACAGGCAGGTTACACTATTACAATCAAGCCTAATGTTTTAAGTAGCTTAGGAACTAAGCTGGATAGCCTTGTCCTTACCTTTCCAGAAAGAACAAGTCTACCGGAGAATATAGACCCTGGTTTGATCAAAGTAAATGGTTTACAAGCCAAGGATGCCATGGTTAACCTGAATAACAAGCGGGAGCTAATCTTCCTCTTGCCTACCTCAGTTTATACCGATCAAACTATTACCATCACTATTGATGGAGGGGCCAAGATTTACAATCCTACCACCGGAGTATATCAGCTACATATCGGAACAATTAAAAATAGTAATAGCTTTAGCTCCGACGGGTATGTAGTCAAAGCTCAATCCACTACTCCCAGCACACCCGTTAATCCTCCTCAGAACAATAATGACAATCCCAAACAAGGAAAGAAAATTATCCTGCAAATAGATAACAAAACGGCATATGTAGACGGCGTAGCTCAGACCCTACTCGCTCCGCCTACCATAATTGATAGCTCGACCATGGTGCCGTTACGCTTTATTGCCGATAGTTTGGGAGCCACTATTGACTATAACTCAATCGGTCAATATGCTGTCATTCAATATGGCAATAAAGAGATGACCTTATGGGTAAATTCCACCCTAGCCAAGGTGGATGGTCTATTTGTTTATCTGCAGACCCCGGCTACTTTGAGAAATGATTCTATTCTGGTTCCAGTAAGATTTTTCACTGAAAATTTTGGTGCAGATGTAGATTGGGATGATGCCACTAGGACGGTTACGATTACTATGGGAGAGGGTAGCAATACTAATACACCTCCTGCCTCGAACAATAGCTCCAACAAACCTTATCCTATCGGTTATATGGTAACGGTAGGCTATGGCACCAGTGCAGTTAACCTGCGTTCGAGTCCAGATGAAACGGCTAATAACATTATTGGAAAATTATATCCCGGCGAGAGTCTAGAAATCACTGGAGTCCAAGGCAATTGGTACAAGGTGAAGCTCAACACTGGAGGTGAAGCTTGGGTAGCTAACTGGGTTGTAGAAGTTAGCCAAGGCTAGTAAGGTCAACCATAAAGCGAGTTTTATAGTCATAGCAAAATCAAGGCAGGCATAGGAATATAACAACTGAAAATTTTCGAGACTTAGGATGGCGCGAAAATGAAAAAACTCTTGTCTGCCTTTTTAACCTTTTTCAGCTGTATAGTAGGGATTACTACAGTATTTACCGGCTTGTTATATACAGCGTCCCACTTTTTCTTACGAGGAATATTCTGTTTCCTGATGGGTATAGCCCTTGTTGGTTTAGGCAAGGGAGGGTGGTTGAGATGACCTGGTCGATTCCTACACCCTTCTGGTTATTTCTCCCCCTATTGATTTCCTTAGTAATCCATGTTTTTTTGAGTGCCGGCTTTCTTCTGAGTATTCGACAAAGAATATTACGTGTATTAGTTTATGTCATAAGCTGTCTTTTCTTTTTGGCTTATTTTATAGTGTTTAATCAGAATCTTATTCTTGCTACTACTAAGGTTCAGATAGATTTCCCTAGTAGGTACTTGAAATACGAAGATTATTACGGAGCGGAGAGAATACCAGCCGAAAAAATTCAGGCTGTTGCTTTGCGAGATGGGTCAGAATCTACCGGGATATGGGTACAGTGTGAAGAGCGAGTTTTTTACCTGGATAAGCGTTTTCCACGTCTGGATGAGTTTGTGCCCCTTTTGCAGTCTATAGTAGATTTAGCCCCAGCAGAGTCTGCATATGGCTACACTGTACATCGAGCAAATAATTATGAGAATATACTAAATTTTAAATCAAAAGATGATCCACTAGCTGGAGGAGCGAAGTATTTTTTTCCTTGGTTAGCTGTATTCACTTTAGTGGCTTATCCTATGGGCAACAAGGCTTGGCAAGGAAAATTTCGCTATTTTCAAGTCTTAGGTCTAAGCTATTACATTCCAACCCTGATTATTTGCGCATTTTTTCAACCAAGTTTACCACTAGCTTTTTTCCTGCTTTTTTATCCGGCCTACCTTCTTTTCTTAACGGCCATGTGTCTGCCGGATAACGAAGCTTAAATAGTAACTTAAGGGTATGCAGAGGGACTGTTCTTCTGTGTTGTTGAAATAAAACTAAATTCCGTAATACACTATATTTCAGGATTAAAATTCTAATATATGTATCAAGGGAACAGCACTGAAGAACCGTTCCTCAGTATCCTTTAAGTAGTAAAATTGGACATGCTAGTTATACAAAGCATAGTGAGGATTGGAGGGGATATCTTACTTTAGTTCAAAGCCATCTGTTTTAGTGCACCGCAAATTAAGAGGAAAGGGGGATTAGCTATGTCACTAGAAATAGTGAAGGAGGTCAAGGAGACAGAAGTTGAAGCAGATACGATAAAAAAAGAAGCGTCGGCTAAAGCTAAGCAGATTATTCAAGATAGTAAAGAGGCTAGTGCAGCTATATTGGAAAAAGCCCGTGCAGAGGCCAAAGTCAAAAGTCAAGAGACCTTACAAAAGGCTGATGCCTCTGTAGAAGAAGATGAAGCTATAAGGCGCAAACAGATAGAGGCACAAGGCAAGGCTTTGGCTGATCTAGCTTCGGCAAAAATGGACAAAGCAGCTGAACTTATTGTAGAGAGGATTGTGAGGGGCTAATGGCTATCGTCAAAATGAAACGCGTTTTTTTAGCTGCTCTAAAAAGCGATAGAGAAACCCTGATCAGTGAACTGATGAAGCTTTCTTGTGTCGAATTGTCTTCCCCAGAAGAGAGCCTCTACGGGGAAGAATTATTAGCTCAGTTACCTCAAGGTGAAAAGGCTTCTGGTAACTTGGAAGATAAATTAAAGAACCTAGCTAGTGCCATAGAAGCTTTGGAGCGATATGACACATCTAAGAAGCCCTTATTTCCTCAGCAAAAGTCTATCGCCGCAGCAGAAATTAAGTCTAAGCTGCCAGCTGCCGAAGCAGTAGTTCCTCAAGTAGCAGAATATATCTTGCAGCTTAGTGAACTAAAAAATGAAGAGAATCACTTAGAAGCTAAAGCAGTTATGCTAGAGCCTTATCGAAAATTAGAGTTTGATTTGGCTGAGGAGAGTACAGCAAAGACTAACATCTTGGTGGGAACTATCCCCGTTGATTGGTCTGAACTTACTCTGCAAGAAGCCATAATTTCAGCAGACGTAGAGTTAGTACTCCAGATTTTTGATACTGATAAAGAAAACAACTATGTTTTCGGCTTATATCCCAAAGACAGAGAAGAAGAGAATCAAGCTTTGTTAAAAACCATAGGCTTCCAAAAAGCTGTTTTCCGGGATATTAAGGGAACAGCCCAAGAAAACCTGACGGAGCTTAATCTACAGTTGACTGAGATTGCTGAAAAACGTCAGTCTATCGAGAAGGAGCTGACGAATCTTACGTCAGTATTACCGGATTTGAAGGCTACTTACGATTATTTTGCCGTGGAACTACAGAAACAAAAGCAAAGCGAGGAGCTTTTGTATAGTGAAGAGGCCTTCTTCGTAGAATGCTGGATCCCGGAGAAGAAAGCAGAGAAACTGGAAAAGTTGTTGCAGCAATTCTCTTGCTCCTTTGAGATCAGGGATCCCCTTGAAGGAGAGGAACCACCAGTCTTGTTGCAGAATTCTAAGCTGGTGGAACCTTTCGAGAGCATTACCGAATTATATAGTCTGCCGGCTTATGATGGCATTGATCCCAACAGCTTCGTAGCCTTTTTCTATGCCGCCATTTTTGGCCTAATGTTGGGTGATGCGGCTTATGGAGCAATACTGGCCATAGCTAGCTTCATCTTAACCTTCAAGTTCAAGTTGGAAGGGACTATCGGCAAGCTAGTCCGAGCTCTGGGTATTTGTGGCCTGGCCTCTGTGTTCTGGGGAGTAGTCTTTGGCAGCTATTTCGGAGACCTCATTCAGGTTGCCGGCAAAGCCTTTTTTGGCCTAGAAATTGGTGACCTTGCCTTCTGGTTCAATACCATGGAAGACCCGATGAAAATGCTGATATTTTGTTTTATTCTTGGAGCCCTGCATCTCTTTGCCGGTATGGCCCTGAAAGGCTTTATGCTGATCAGAGATGGCAAACCTTGGGACGCCTTGTTTGATGTGGGCTTCTGGTACCTGTTCCTCATTGGTTTGGTACTTCTGTTCCTGATGCCTGGGCTGGGCAAATGGCTGGCCATTGCCGGCGCAGTAGGTTTAATTCTAACCCAGGGGCGGCAACACAAGAACCCGATAAAGAGATTTTTCTCTGGGCTACTTAGTCTCTATGGAGTAATTAACTATGTTTCAGATGTCCTCTCCTATTCCCGTATACTGGCCCTGGGGCTTAGTACAGCGGTTATTGCCAGCGTCTTTAATATCATCGGTAGTTTGGGTGGGCCTAGTATCCTAGGGATAATAATCTTTCTAATAGTATTTGTGCTTAGTACAGCCTTAAATCTTTTCTTAGGTGCCTTAGGTGCTTTTGTTCATACTGCCAGGCTACATTTCATTGAGTTTTTCGGACAGTTTTATGTTCCGGGAGGAAGACCCTTCTCTCCCTTCAAAGCAAAAACCAAATTTATCAAAATTACTAATGAGGAGGCATAACAATTATGGAAATTCTTAAGAGTGGATTATTCTGGAGCTTTATGGGGATAGCAATTTCAACAATACTGGCGGGAATCGGTTCTGCCGTTGGTGTAAGATTGGCTGGTGAAGCAGCTGCTGGTGTAATTACCGAGGATCCAGATAAGTTTGGTCAAGCTCTGTTACTTCAGGCTTTACCCGGCACACAGGGGATATATGGTTTCATCATTGCCTTCCTAATTATGCTAAAAATTGGAGTTTTTGGCGGATTGGCAGATGTAAGCCTTAGTCAAGGCATGAGTATATTCATTGCTTCCCTTCCTATTGGTATTGTCGGTCTGTTTTCCGGTATCTATCAGGGTAGAGTTTCTGCAGCTGGTATGGGTATTATTGCCAAACGTCCCGAAGCAGGCGGTAAGGCCATGATGTTCCCGGCTCTGGTTGAAACCTATGCCATACTGGCCCTGCTGGTTTCCTTCTTAATGCTCTTGGCTATCCAGATCTAAGAGAGCCATTAGCCTATGTCTATTATAATTAAGAAGGAGGGAGCCGAAGGAATATGCCAAATGCCCAGAAAATTAAGAGTCGTATCTTAGAAGAAGCCCAAGAAGCAGCTGCAAGAATCATTGCTGAAGCTGAAGCCCAGGCCAAGGAAAATATCACAGCGGCTCAGAAGGAAGCAGACGAGATCTTAAGGCAAGCTGACCAGGAAGCAACTATTGCTGCTGTGGAACTGAGGAAGCATAAGCTGGCTGCTGTTGAATCTGAAATGCGAAAAGGGCTTTTGACGGTGCGACGCAATCTACTGGATAGTGCTTTTGCAAAAGCTGTGGATAAGCTTGTGGCTATGAATCCAGAAGATAAAATTGCAATGATGGCGCCACGCATTGTAGAGGCCTCTCCTGACGGACAAGGAGAGATCCTTATGACACGAGAAGATGCTGCTCAGATGGGAGCACAGCTTTTAGAAGCAGCCAGAAAGCTATATGAGACTCGAGGTATACAATCACAACTTATCATTTCCAACGAGAATATTAAATCCAGAGGCGGTTTTGTCTTACGAAAAGGAAATATTGAGTACAACAATACATATGAAGCCTTGCTGAAGAGCTGCAAAGAGGAGCTGGAAAGCCAGGTGGCAGAAATTTTATTTGCTGATGAAACTAGAGAACAAGGTTAGAAAGGAGGAAGCAGATGGCAAAGCGCAAGGATACAGATTACTTGTACGCTTCCTCCCGGATCAGAGCCTTAGAAAGAACCTTGCTGACTAAAGAAAGAATAGATCAGATGTTGGATGCTCGTACTCCGGAAGATAGTTTAAAGGTATTACAGGAAGAATGTGAGTATGGTTTGAAACATGACTACTCCATTGATCAGTACGAAGAACTGCTTTCAGACGAGCATCAGAAGAATATTAGTTTGCTTAGTTCCTTTGACGAGGAATTGAGTCCCTTCTTCCTTTATCGCTACGATTATCTTAATATCAAAATTTTGCTAAAGGCTGAGTTTTTAGGTCTGGAGGAAGCTTTATTTTCTCCTTTAGGCAGTATCCCAGTGGAGAACTTACAAAAATCTATTCGTGAGCGAACTTTTGCTGCAATGACACCCCAGATGCAGAAGGCAACAGCTGAAGCTATCGAGATGTTCAGTCGGAAAAGAGACCCTCAGATCATTGATCTACTTTTAGATCAGGCTTGTTTTGCTGATATGAAGATAAAAGCCAAGGAGCTTAATAATCATTTTTTGTATGAATATTTAGCCTGGGAAATTGATTCAGCTAACATCAAGGCTTTTGTGAGGATCAAGCGTCAGGGTGGTTTTAGCAACCTGTTTCGCCAAGCCTTCATTAGTGGAGGTAAATTGGAATTAGATTTTTACCTGAATGTTTTTGGCGAAGAAATTGCTGATTTGGTCCAGGCCCTAACATACACGCCTTATGGTGAGATGCTCTTAGAGGCTTCACCGGCAATAAACATGGGGGATCTAGGCAGCTTTGAGAAAATTTTGGAGGACTTCTCCCTCCGTCAACTAAAAAAAGCCAAATTTGTGCCTTTCGGGTTGGAACCTCTGATTGCTTATATGATAGCTAAGGAAAACGACCTGAAAACAGCTCGGATTATTTTGGCTGGTAAAGTTGCGGGCATTGACAAACAACGTATTGCTGAGAAGGTGAGGGAGACCTATGTATAAGATAGCTGTCATTGGTGATCGTGAAAGTGTCTTAGGTTTTATGGCTTTGGGATTTTCAGTTTTTCCAGTTACAGAAAGGGAAGAGGCAGAAAGGACCATAAATAGCTTAACACGGGAGGATTATGCTGTTATCTATATTACCGAGTCTGTCATGCAGAAGGTCCAGGACACTATAGACCTCTATCGTGATGCCACTCTTCCGGCAATTATTCCAATTCCAGATAAAGAAGGATCTCTGGGGTTAGGAATGCACAATGTGAAGCGCAGTGTAGAGCGAGCCGTGGGAGCAGATATTCTCTTTAGAGAAGAGTAGCTAGTAGTTAGAGTAAGTCTGGATCAAGTTAGACCGGTTAGAGATAGAAAGCATAGAGTTAATAGTTAAGAGCGCTAATATAGAGCTAATAAAGAGGTGATTAACCAAAATGAACGAGGGCAGAATCGTAAAGATCTCCGGTCCCCTTGTTGTGGCAGACGGTATGCGGGAAGTTGATTTATTTGACGTTGTTCGTGTCGGCCGGCAAAAGCTGATTGGAGAAATAATAGAGATGAGAGGGGATCTGGCTTCAATTCAGGTATACGAGGAAACAGCCGGGTTAGGCCCCGGAGATCCTGTTGTTTCTACAGGTTTCCCCCTTTCAGTAGAGTTGGCTCCCGGGCTGATAGAAACAATGTTTGACGGTATACAACGACCTTTGGAAGCGATGATGGAGATTGCCGGAACTAATATAACCCGGGGTATAGATGTTCCTTCGTTGGATCGGGAGAAAAAGTGGGAATTCGTACCTGTAGCCCAAGTGGGTGATCAGGTGAACCCTGGTGATGTCTTAGGTACGGTCCAGGAGACACCGGTAGTACTTCATAAAATTATGGTTCCCCATGGTATAAGCGGTACAGTGGAAAAGATCGAATCAGGAGCTTTCACCATTACCGAGCCGATAGTTACCATTAAAGGAGACGATGGTACTGAGCACATTTTACCTATGTTGCAAAAGTGGCCTGTGCGGATAGGTAGACCGTATAAACAAAAATTGCCGCCTCAAGTTCCTATGGTAACAGGCCAAAGGGTTATTGATACTTTATTCCCTCTGCCTAAAGGCGGCACTGCAGCCATACCCGGTCCTTTCGGTAGTGGGAAAACGGTAGTTCAGCACCAATTAGCCAAATGGTCTGATGTGGACATCGTTGTCTATGTTGGTTGTGGTGAGCGGGGTAACGAAATGACTGACGTTTTAATGGAGTTTCCAGAGCTGATTGACCCGCGAACCGGTGAATCCTTGATGAAGCGAACTGTAATGATCGCCAATACTTCGGATATGCCTGTGGCTGCTCGTGAAGCTTCTATTTATACAGGAATAACCATAGCTGAGTATTTCCGTGATATGGGTTATAACGTGGCCATTATGGCTGACTCTACCTCTCGTTGGGCTGAGGCCTTGCGGGAAATGTCTGGACGGCTTGAAGAAATGCCTGGTGAGGAAGGCTATCCGGCTTATCTTACTTCCCGTTTGGCTCAGTTCTATGAGCGGGCAGGACGAGTTGTCTGCGAAGGCAGGGAGGAAAGAATTGGTTCCCTTACTGCAATCGGGGCTGTATCGCCCCCTGGTGGCGATATCTCAGAACCTGTTTCCCAAGCGACTCTCCGGATAGTTAAGGTTTTCTGGGGACTGGATTCAGGTCTAGCCTATGCTCGTCACTTCCCAGCTATCGGCTGGTTAAATAGCTACTCCTTATATATGGATACGATATCCAAATGGATGACTGAGAATATTGATGAGAACTGGAGCAGATATCGGGAACTGGCAACTTCTTTGTTACAGAAAGAATCAGAGCTAGAGGAAATAGTCCGCTTGGTTGGTGTCGATGCTCTTTCTGCCTCTGAGCGTCTGATCCTGGAAAGTGCTCGTTCAATCAGGGAAGACTACTTGCAGCAGAATGCTTTTCATGATAACGATGCCTTTGCTTCCTTAGAGAAGCAATTAGGAATGCTGAAGCTGGTTCTCAGCTACTATGAGTTAGGAAGTGAGGCCTTGAAGAATGGGGCCGATATGAATAAGCTTTTTGCCTTGCCGGTCCGTGAGCGGATTGCCCGGGCCAAGTATGTGGCTGACGAAGATACGGCTACAGAGTACGCAGCCATCACCAAGGAGCTAAAGGAATCAATTAGTGCCTTAAGCGGGAAGGATGGTGAGTAAGGATGATTCGTGAATATAGAACGATTGATGAAGTAGCCGGCCCGCTAGTGCTGGTACGAGACGTTGAAGGTGTGACTAATGGTGAGCTAGGAGAGATAGAGCTAGCAAACGGTGAAATCAGACAATGCAAGGTTCTGGAGATTGATGGTTCTAATGTTTTGGTACAGCTTTATGAAAGTGCTGCTGGAATTAATGTTGCCAATAGTAAAGTCCGGTTTTTAGGCAAAGGTGCTGAGTTAGCAGTTTCCAGCGATATGCTGGGTCGTGTTTTCGACGGTATGGGAAAACCGATGGACGGCGGACCTGCTATTCTGGCTGAAAAGTACTTGGATATCAACGGTGCACCGATAAATCCTGTGGCTCGCGATTATCCGGCAGAATTTATTCAGACAGGAGTATCTGCCATAGATGGTTTGAATACTTTAGTTCGTGGTCAAAAGCTACCTATTTTCTCAGGTTCAGGCTTGCCCCACGCAGAGCTGGCGGCTCAGATCACCCGTCAGGCTAAGGTTTTAGGCGATGAGGGCAATTTTGCTGTTGTCTTTGCCGCTGTGGGTATTACCTTTGAAGAAGCCGATTTCTTTATTACCGATTTCAAGAAGACAGGGGCTATTGAGCGTACCGTCTTGTTCATAAATTTAGCGGACGATCCTGCTGTTGAGCGTATTGCTACTCCGCGGATGGCTCTTACTGCTGCAGAATATCTAGCTTATGAAAAGGATATGCATGTCTTAGTAATCATTACCGATATCACTAACTATGCAGAAGCCCTGCGGGAGGTTTCTGCCGCCCGTAAAGAAGTCCCCGGCCGTCGTGGCTATCCTGGTTATCTTTATACAGACCTGGCCACTATGTATGAGCGGGCAGGGCGTAAAAAAGGTCATGCAGGCTCGATTACTATGATTCCGATCTTAACTATGCCTGAGGACGATAAAACCCATCCTATACCCGACCTTACAGGATATATAACAGAAGGTCAGATTATTCTTTCCAGGGAATTGCACCGCAAAGGTATTGCCCCACCAATTGATGTCTTGCCTTCACTTTCCCGTTTGAAGGACAAAGGTATTGGTGAAGGAAAGACCAGAGAGGATCATGCTGATACTATGAACCAGCTTTTTGCGGCATATTCTCGGGGTAAGGATGCCAAAGAATTGATGGTAATTCTGGGTGAAGCAGCCTTAACAGAGGTTGATAAACTATATGCCAAATTTGCTGATGAATTTGAGACACGTTATGTTTCCCAAGGATATCATACTAACCGTACAATTGAAGAAACCCTAGAAATCGGTTGGGAACTGCTAAAAATTCTGCCTCGTAATGAACTGAAGCGGGTTAGAGACGAATATTTGAGCAAATACTATCCTGTTGAAGTGAAATAAAGGGGGGTTAATTATGGCTGTAAAACAATTGGCAGTTAACCCTACCAGAATGGAGCTGACCAGGCTAAAACAACGGCTTGTAACCTCCCGTCGTGGGCATAAGCTGTTAAAGGATAAGCGTGATGAACTGATGCGTCAGTTCTTGGAGCTGGTACGGCGCAACAAAGAGTTGAGAGAGCAGGTGGAAGCCATGATTATGGCTTCCCACAAGAACTTCCAGATGGCGGCAGCAGTTTCTTCTCCGGAGAATATGCGGGAAGCTCTGATGTACCCTAAGCAATCAGTAGAGCTTAGTGTGAGCTATCGCAATGTAATGAGTGTCAATGTGCCAAAGTTCAGTTTCCAAATGGTTGGCGATGATCCCACCAATGTCTATCCCTATGGATATGCCTTTACTTCCGGCGAGCTAGATGCTTCGATTGAGGCCTTGTCTCAGGCCTTGCCGCTAATGCTGGAGTTGGCCGAGATGGAAAAGGGAGCCCAGATGCTGGCTCAAGAAATTGAAAGGACTCGGCGGAGAGTTAATGCTTTAGAGCATGTGATCATCCCCCAGTTAGAGGTAACAATCAAGGCAATCCGCATGAAGTTAGATGAAAACGAACGGGGTAATTTGACCCGTTTAATGAAGGTCAAAGATATGATCTTGGAAGAAGCCCGTCAGGAAAAAATGAAATTGGCAGCCGATGGCATTGCCAATTATCAAAAATTGCAATAATAACAAAAGTAATGCGAGGTAGTTACCTCGCATTACTTTTTGTCTTGAAATCACATATCTTCGCTTCTTAAATTATTATCCCTTATATCTTTTTGTCTTCCTTTCCGTACTTGCAAAAATAAACGAGAACAGGAGTACCTTTGACGAGCTTAGATATTTCTAAGCGAGGAACCGGTAATCCAGTTCTCGTTATTCTTTGCATTTATTTTTTTCTTTCAGTTATAGAAATGCAAATCATGACAAATACTATGCGTGCATTATTAGCTATTTTTACAGCGGAGGTAGATGACATTGAAGAGAAAAAGGCTACAGTTATTATTGTGTCTAGTTATAGGACTTGCGCTTCTTTCAGCAGCAGCTTGGCAGACAAACAAATCAACTCAATCAGCAGCGGCGCAAAATAAAGTCGGCACAGTATCTAGTAACGATGTGTATGTCTTATCTAAGATTATTAGCGGAGAGGCCAGAGGTGAGCCTTTTATGGGACAGGTTGCTGTAGGGGCGTGTGTTATCAATCGGGTAAAAAACCCTAACTTCCCCAATACTGTCTATGGTGTGGTTTTTGAGCCGGGAGCTTTCACTGCTGTATCTGATGGCCAATACTTCTCTCCACCTACTGCCTCGGCGGTTAAAGCTGCAAAGGCGGCTATTAATGGCTGGGATCCTACCGGGGGATCTCTATATTACTGGAATCCTGCCACAGCTACTTCCAAATGGATCTGGTCCCGACGGATTATTGCCCGAATAGGTAAGCACGTTTTTGGTCTTTAGAAGGGAGAACACAAGATGAAAAAGTGGACAAGGTGGATTTTTCCTGGAGCCTTAGCGCTAGTATTGGTCGGTACAATTTATTGGGGTTATACGGAATATATCTCCCGTCAAACCTTACAAAACAGGGCGGAGAGCCAATACCAAAAGGCCTTTCACGAATTGACCTGGCATATTGATAATATAACCGGGCAGTTAGCCCAACTGTTAGTCAGCACTTCTCGGGAACAGAATATTATAGGGCTGGCAACCTTATGGCGCCAGTCTTTTGCTGCCCAATCAAATTTAGGCACTTTACCTTTAGGCCTAGTACCCTTAACAAAAACGGAAAAACTACTCTCAGATATTACCGATATGTCCTTTGCTTTGCTTAACCGGACTGCTCAAGGAGCCTCTCCTTTAACTGAAGAGGAACAAAAAATAATTCAAGGCTTATATGAAACAGCCAAGGGTTTAGAGGAAGAAATGTCTAACCTATCAGCCCAAGTTCTTAATGAAGGGCTTAGTTGGACCCAAGTTGAATTGGCTTTGGTACAATCAGACCAGGCAATGGCTGATAATACGATTCTTAATGGTTTCCAATTAGCAGAGAAGAAACTGGAGGAATACCCGGAAATCAATCTAGCTAAAGATTTAAGTCCGGTATTGCCTGATACTGTTACCATCAGGGGCGGCCAAGAGCTAAGCCAAGAAGAAGCTCGGCAATTAGCTCAAAGTTGGTGGTACCAAAATGATATCCGTCATAATGTTACTCTGAACTATGAAGGTGTCGGTGATATTCCCACCTATGGTTTTGAATTTGCACCTGCTGAGGGGGAAAGCTCTGCAGTTTATGTTGATGTCAGCAAACTAGATGGAACTATTATCTGGACTATGAATCCACGGGAAGTAACGGAGGCTAACCTTGATCTTAACCAAGCAGAAGAAAAGGCTTTGGATTTCCTGCAAAAAAGGAACTTCCCCCAAATGACTGTGGTTAAAGTCGAACAAGATGATCATACCGGTGTTTATAGCTTTGTACCGGTACAGCAAGGAGTTCTCCTTTATCCCGATCAGGTAAAAGTTCAAGTGGCTCTAGATAATGGTGAAATCATAGGCTATGAAGGCACTCCCTATTATATGCATCATAAAAAGCGGGAGATTAAGGCTCCACGTTTAAGCGAAGAAGATATCCGCAAGCAGGTTAGTACCCTATTAGAAGTAGAATTAATGCGTCCTGCCATAATAACTAACCCATGGGGCAAGGAAGTCTTGACCTGGGAAGTTCGTGGATCTGTTTTTGATGAAAAGTTTGTGATTTTTTATAACTCTGAAAATGGTAGTGAAGAGCAAATAACCAGAATTACCCCGGAGACTCAGCATCAATTCATCATTGCTAGTTAAGCTTGCTCTGCTTTCTTCCCGATTGACATCTTTGCCAGGCAGAACATATAATTGTGATAGCCAAAATTGATTGACAAAGTAAGCTCTGACGGTTATCTTATAACAGGATACGGCTGACATATTTATGCAAAGAAATCACATACTAGCTCGTCTAACTATACTTGCTCTATAGCGAGGATAGTGAGTTGATGTTCTACTGTATGGGTTGGGGAGGAAGCTTAATGACTTTAGTATCACAAATAAAAGAAAAAATCAAAGAACAGATTGCACTGGCTTTGAATAAAGCCAAGGAAAAAGAGCTAATCTCGTTCAACCAAATTCCTGATTTTACAATAGAAGTACCAAAAGAAAAAGCTCATGGCGACTTTGCCGCTAATGTGGCTATGCTGTTAGCTAAAGAAGCTCGTTTAGCACCCCGTCAAAT